>CAYMNX010000351.1:0-2252 GCA_964391905.1 uncultured Rhizobiaceae bacterium | reverse complement strand
ATATTCCCGAGATGGAAAGCTCCGCCACGAGCCAAGCCCGCCGCAAGCGCAATTGTTGAGACCGTGAATGACAGCCCGAGCGCCTGGATAAGATCATCTTTGGAAAGGCCGAGGGCCTGAAGATAGGGAACAGCAGGAATCACAAAGACCCCGGTTCCTCCGGTGATCACCCCGGTTGTCAGCCCAATGACCGGCGATACGAAACGCTCGAGGCGGGCAGGAACCGACAATGGCTTCGCCCACAGGCTGTGCATCGCATAGAGCAGCAAGGCAGAACCCAATCCAACACTTGCGTATTCGGTATTGGTGCTCGTCAGAAGCCATGAACCGGCGAGCGTGCCAACCACGATGCCGAGCACCATCAGCCAAAGCTTTTTCATCAGGGCCAGGAAATCCGGTCCCGTGAACAACTGCCAAAAATTGGTGACAAAGGACGGAATGACCAACAGCGAAGCGGCGCTGACCGGCGACGTGATCGCGCCGAGTATGCCCATGGCGACGGTCGGCAGCCCCATCCCCGTCCCGCCCTTGACGATCCCGGCGAGGAAGAACGTCAACGCGATGATCACAACATGTGGCGAAAGGTAATCATTCATTTTGGCTCACGTGGGCCGGGCGGTGTTACACCCGTGAAGACTTCGAGAAAACCGATGGCACCCGCGCGCATATGGCGGGATCACTCGGCGGGCAAATCCAGCTCTCATCGCGGCGCTACCCATCTAATTCCCTGTGAAATCGTCAAAAGTCAGCCAATATTATCGTCGTATGCGGTAACGTAAGCTCGCCGGCCAGACGTCACAATTGGTCATTTCCGACGTTTTGATTCGGTAGAACCGAAGGGAGAAGAATTGCGCTTCGATTTGACGGATATGCGGTTGTTCCTAACCGTGGTGGAGCAAGGCAGCCTCACCAAGGGCGCCGAGAGCATGAACCTGGCTCTTGCTTCCGTGAGCGAACGCATTTCCGGAATGGAAGCTTCGCTCGGCGCGCCGCTCCTCGAACGAAATAGGCGGGGGATCACGACGACGGCGGCCGGTGATGCCTTCATTCGCCATGCCCGTTTGATCCTGAACCAAGTGGAGCAGATGCGTGGAGAACTGCGCAGCTACGGCACTGGTCTGAAAGGGCGCATCAGGCTCTTGTCCAACACGGCTGGGTTGGCTGCTTTTCTACCGTGTCGACTCTGCCGCTTCTTGGTAGCTTATCCGGATCTTTCCGTTGATCTCAGCGAACGGCCAAGCACCGAGATTGCCGTAGCCATCGCGGAAGGTCGTGCTGATTTAGGAATTGTAGCTGACATCGCCGATTTGGCGGCGTTGGAGACTCGCGTTATTGCGCAAGACCAGCTCGTCGTTGTGGTGAGCGAAACGCATCGCATCAGCGATCAACGATCGATAGCTTTTGCGGACGTTGTGGGTGAGCCGTTCGTCGGCCTGTCCGACGCGGCGCTGGAAGCTCATCTGGGGGAACGCGCAGCCCGCTTGGGTCGCCAGATCTACTACCGCATCCAGCTCAGACGGATCGAGAGCGTCGCGATGTTGGTTAAGTCCGGTGTTGGGATCGCCATTTTATCCGAAGCTTCCGCTAAGGACTTGGAGCATCTCGGCTTGGCGATTGTGCCGCTGCGAGACCCCTGGGCGCTTAGGCAGCTTTATCTTTGCGCGCGTAATTTCTCTGCGCTCACGCCGCACGCCCAATTGCTCGCGCAACAGCTTATGGAGCCGAAGGTCGCTACCCCTTAAGCGCTGCCGGGCGTCGCTCGGTCGGATTGAAGGCGGCGATGGCCGCCTCGAGATTGAGGCGGCCGATCCGCGCCTCGGCCGATGGCGCCGAGAAAAGTGGCTCCGGCGCCAAGAGCGGCCGTCGCGGTGTCAGGCGGGCTGTCGCACCGCCGTCCCTTGATTATTGTCGATGATGAACCGCCAGCGCCCATCCGCGCCACGGCGCACGATATCGCATGCCGTGCCTTTGAGGTGCACCTCCTTGCCGTCGCGACCCGTGCCATCGATCCACCAGTCATACACGAACTGGGCGATATCGTCGGCGACGAACACATGGCGCATCTTAGTCACGAGCGGCACGCCGGGCTTGACAAAACGCTCGAGTCGGACGGCGATGTCTGCGTGGCCAGTGACGGTTCGCCCGTCATCCTCGACGAACACGCACTTCGGGTCGAACATTTCAATCAACGCGCTGACCTTGCCGGAGTTGAGTCGCTCGATCAGCGACGGGACAACGTCTTCGGGCTTTGT
>CAYMNX010000350.1:0-6678 GCA_964391905.1 uncultured Rhizobiaceae bacterium | reverse complement strand
CTGGGATCTTAGGCATTTTAGACATTCACATTGAAGCCAAACGATTTCCTTCCGAGCAGATCTGCCCAGATTGCTCGCGTCTTAGTGGAGCCGTTGGTTACGTCGGATTATCATTCGGCATTCGACGGACCAGAGAATGGTGGTCCAAGCGCTTTGGGGGAAACGATGAATAAGCGAGCGAACGGCTGGTGGCTTTCGGAGCTTGTCGGTGTATTCGCGGTGTGGGGGTTTGTGTGGATGCCTTCCTCGCGCGGATACTCAGATGAAGAACGTCGCGCTGTGCGGACGATAGGGATACTGGCCTGCGTGATGTTCTTAATCATATTTGGCCTTGGAGCATTGCTATTCCGCTTTACGAAGATTGAAGATCCGCTCGAAATCCATGTCGGCATTGAGTTCTTCGTCGCCGCGATCATAGGCGTTTGGCTCGGTCGAAAGCTGTTTGTCCTGAGCGAGCCCGAACTTGCACGGACTGCTGACGAGAACGCCGAACGACGTCTGTCCAGGAACAGCCGACAAGGCTAGCTTTGTGCCGGCGAGCGCACTGCCGCAGCTTCTCTCGATGAGCAGGCGATCAGCGTCGCCCTGCCACAGCTCAATCCCAGTTCACGAAGAATTGCCCTTTTGCTTTTACCGCGCGGTTCCGCGCGGCAGCTCGAACTGCCCCTTGGGCAGGGAGCGGAGAAAAGCGATGACTTCGTCGCTTTTCACCACATCGGCGTATTTCGCATGCATGTCGAAAAGATTGATCGCGTGGCTCGCCTGGGAGCGGTCGAAGCAGCCATCCTCGATGACAGCCGTCCGAAAATTGTAACTGAAGGAATCGATCACCGTGCCGCGCACGCAGCCGCTCGTCGTCGTGCCGCAGACGATGCAGCTGTCGCATTGGAGCAAGGTCAGGTAGCTCAAGAGATTGGTGCCATGAAAGCCCGAGGGCTTCTGCTTCGGCACGACGATGTCGCGCGGCCCGGGCGCGATTTGCGGCATGATCTCGTTGCCGTCGTAATTGGTCTCGCGCACCGGCGGGCGCTCGTTGGTGCGGCTGTTCTTCCACGCCCAGCTGCCCATGTCCCAGCGATCCTCGCGGGCGATGCCGGTCGTGTAAATGACCGGCACGCCCTGCTCGCGCGCCACATCGATGACCTGCTTCAAGACCGGCAGCGCATCCCACGCATCCTCGCCGCAGGAGGTGGGCCAGCGCTCGACCGATTGCAGGATCGGCTCGCGCTTGTCGCCGCAGAAGGCGTAGTTAACGTCGATGACGAGAAGCGCCGGCCGCTTTCCCCACCCGGCACGAGCGCCGAAGCCCTTCTTGGCAAAGAACACCTTGTCGCGCTCGGTGAGGAATTGATTCCAGATCGGTTCTGACATGCACCACCTTGGCCGGTTGTTTCGGAAACTATGGCACGGCCGAGCGCCCGCAGACGAGACCTCTCTGCCCCCCGGCTGTAACGCGGGCCCGGCCGGACCGATCACCCTCTGCATCCAATAACCAGAATGCGATCTTAGAACTTTATTAACCGGGGAATTTAAGTATTCATCGGTGAAATGATGTTACGTCTTACGACCCGAGATGGTAAATTGTCGTCTAGGAGAGGAAGGAACGGGATGCCCCAAGAAGAACGAACGCGACATTCGGGCCGCCTCGCGATGACCGACCACGATATCGAGCGCCGCAAGCGAATCGTGGATCTCGACGAGCGGGACCTGCCCAATCTCAAAGCCATCGCCCAGGTGATCCTGCCGCAGCTCGATCGCTTTGTCGGTTGTTTTTTCGACTATCTCGCCGCGCTCGAAGAGGCAAAGCCGCTTTTCGCCAGCCGCACCACGCTCGAGGAGGCGCGGCGGATGAAGAAAGAACACCTCCGCTCGATGGTGGAGGGGGATTACGGCCGAAGCTATGTCGAGCAGCGCATCGATATGGGCATGCTCTACAGCAACGCGGGACTGGAGGTCCGCGTCTTTCTCGGCGCGTTCCATCACCTGCTGCACACCATGGGCGAGGAAATCGCAAAACGCTTCCGCAGCGAGCCCGAGGCGGCGCTTGCCCGGTTCATGTCGCTGCGAAAATTGGGCTTCTTGGATATCGGCATCATCGTCGATGTCCTGATCGCGGAGCGCGAGCGGACGATCGAGCTTCAGCAAGAGGCGTTGCGGGAATTGTCGACCCCCGTCCTGCAGATTCGCGAGCGGCTGCTGATCCTGCCGATCATCGGCATCATCGACACGCAGCGCGCCCGGCAGCTGACCGAGGATTTGCTGCGCGGCATCCGCGCGAACCGCGCGCGGGTCGTCGTCATGGACATCACCGGCGTCGCCGCCGTCGACTCCAAAGTCGCGAACCATCTGCTGCAAACCGTCGCCGCCGCCCGGCTCATGGGCGCCACCGTCATCGTGACCGGGCTTTCCGCCGATGTCGCCCAAGCGCTGGTCGCTTTGGGCGTCGATCTCGGCGGGCTCAGCACGGTTGCCGATCTCCAGGGCGGCCTCGAAGAGGCGGAGCGACTCCTCGGCTATAAAGTCTTGCGCGGCAGCGACACTCTCCTGCGCCCGCAATCCGTTTAAATCGAGGATTAAATGCCGATACCGGTCTTGAAGCAGGGCGAGGTGCTGATCGCCTGCATGCAGACGGACCTCACCGATCGCGATCTTTTGCAGCTCAAGGACGAGCTCGCCGAAAAGGTCGGCCGGTTCCGGTCGCGCGGGGTCGTCATCGATCTGAGCGTCGTCGACGTCTTGGACTCCTTCGCGACGCGGACGGTGCGCGGGATCGTCGAAACCGTGAAGCTGCGCGGCGCCGAGGCCATCATCGTCGGCATTCAGCCCGATGTCGCCTTCGCCATGGTGCAGCTCGGCCTCACCCTCGAAGGCATTGCGACCGCTCTCGATCTCGAAGAGGGGATGGAATTCATCGCGGCGCGAATGAAGGGGAGCCGCGATGATTCGTGAGGAGGCGCAGATCCGCGTGCCGATTGCGCGCGAGGAGGATCTCATCACGGCGCGCCGGAACGCAAACAACGTCGCCGCGGCGATCGGCTTCTCCGAGCGCGATCTCGCGGCGATCGCCATCGCCATCGCGGAAGTGGCACGCAACACCATCGCCTATGGGGGAGGGGGCGACATCCTCCTCGTCAAGACGGAGAAGGGCGACCGCCGCGGCATCACCATCATCGCGCGCGACCGCGGGCCGGGCATCCCCGATATCGAGGCAGCGATGCGTGACGGGTTTTCGACGGGAAAAGGTCTGGGCTTCGGCCTGCCGAGCGCCAAGCGCCTCATGGACGAATTCGAGATCGTCTCCGAGCTCGGCCAAGGAACGACGGTGACGATGCGAAAATGGGCGTCGTGATGGCGCAATCGATGCCGACAGGGAACCCCGCGATCATCGATTGGAGCGTCGGCGCACGCACTCTCGCCCATCAGGCGGAGTCGGGCGACCTGCATGTCGTCGCCCCGTTCGATGACGGCGCGCTCGTCGCGGTCATCGACGGCCTGGGACACGGCCACGAGGCCGCCGTCGCGTCGCGCGCGGCCGAGACCGTCTTGCGCCTTTACCCGCAAGAGCAGATTCCCGACCTGATGCGGCGCTGCCATGCCGAATTGCGCAAAACGCGCGGCGTCGTGCTGAGCCTTGCGAGCTTCGATGCGGCGAGAAACGTCGTGACATGGCTCGGGGTCGGGAATGTCGAAGGCATCCTCTTTCGCGGCAATGCGCAAATGAAGCCGTCGCGCGAATCGCTGCTCCTCCGCGGCGGCGTCGTCGGCTATCAGCTTCCGCCGCTCCGGCCCGTTACCCTGCCGATCTTTCATAGCGACACGCTGATCATGGTGACCGACGGCATCAACAGGCAATTCAGCGGGGAGTTGCCCATCGGGCGCGAGCCTCAGGAAGTCGCCGACGCAATCATCTACCGATTTGCGCGGGCGACGGACGACGCGCTCGTCCTGGTCGCGCGCTATCTGGGCGGCAGGCAATGAGCGGTGCCGTGCTCTCTATCCGGAAAGCGCCGCGCCATGGCCGATGACATCATCGTCCCGGTTCGCATGGACACCGACGTGCTGATCGCGCGACAAAAATCGCGCGAGCTGGCGGCGCGCCTCAAATTCTCGAGCGGCGAATCGACGCTCATCGCGACCGCGATTTCGGAGGTCGCCCGCAACATCGTCCTTTATGCCGGCCAAGGCGAGATCGTCTTGCGCCTCGTCCAAAAGGGGAAGCAAAACGGCCTGTGCGTGATCGCGCGCGACCGCGGCCCCGGCATCCCGGATGTGGCGCGCGCCATGGAGGATGGCCATTCGACCTCGGGCGGCTTGGGTCTCGGCCTGCCGGGCTCCAAGCGCCTGATGGACGAGTTCGACATCGTCTCCAAGGTCGGCGAGGGCACCACGATCACGATGACCAAATGGGCACCCTGAGCGACAAGAGATTTGCCCTGCGCCGCCGACCGGCCGCTCGCGCTGCATCGCCGCATCGCCGCCCGGGAAGGATCTAGCATGGCGCGCGCCGCCAAAACCCCGGCAAAAGCGCGGAAGAAGCGGAAGGAATCGAGCGCGGGCGATTTTCGGAGTCGCTATCGCGATGCGCTGTCGGCCTATCTCGGCAAGGAGGCGGGCAAGAACGCCTGGGTCGAAGGGCCGCTTATCGATGCGCTCGAGCTCGGGCGCCGCGCCTTGATCGACGGGCCGAGCCTGCTCGATCTCCTCTCGATGCATTACGGCTTCATTTTCGCTTCCTCGCGCAAATCGCTTTCGGCGGCCGAGATCAAGCGGCGGCTTGCGCGCGGCGATGAGTTTCTCGCGCAAATACTCGCGCCTTTCGAGATGACGCGGCGCGGCTGGAACGACATCGTCGGCCGGCTGCGTCGCAGCAATGAGATTTTGGAGCAAAAGGTCGCCGAGCGCACCGCCGCCTTGCGCGAGACCGAGCATCGCTTCATTCAAGCGCAGAAGATGGAGGCAGTCGGCAGCCTGACCGGCGGCCTCGCGCATGATTTCAACAATCTGCTCGGCATCATCATCGCCAATCTCGACCTGCTGCAGCCGGTTACCAAAGAGCTGCAGGACGCCGACGAGTTTGTCTCCGAAGCGCTTGGGGCGGCGCTGCGCGGCGCCGATCTGACGCGTCGGCTTTTGGCCTTCGCGCGCAAGCAGCCTTTGAAGCCCGAATGCGTCGCGCTCAACGAGCTTATCGCCGGCCTTGCCAAGCTTCTCGGCCGCACCCTCGGCGAGCATATCGAGATCGAGCTCGCGCTCGCTCCCGATATCTGGGAGATCACGGTCGATCCGTTCCAGCTCGAATCGGCGATCACGAATCTCGCGACCAATGCGCGCGACGCCATGCCGCGCGGCGGGCGAATCGTCATCGCGACCAAGAACGCCCATCTCGACGCGGAGTACGCGGCGCAACATGCCGAGGTCACGCCCGGCGATTACGCGCTGATCGAGTTGAGCGACACCGGGACCGGCATGGCGCCCGAGGTCCTGAGCCATATTTTCGAGCCGTTCTTCACGACGAAGGAGCGCGGCAGGGGCACGGGCCTCGGCCTCAGCATGGTCTTCGGCTTTATCAAGCAGTCGGGCGGCCACATTACGGTCTATAGCGAGATCGAGAAGGGCACGACGTTCCGTCTCTACCTGCCGCGCCATGTCGGCGGCGAGCCCGCGACGCTGACGGCGACCGCCGGACAGACCATCCGCGGCGGCATCGAGACGATCCTCGTCGTCGATGACAACGGCAAGATCCGGCAGGCGGTCACGAAGCAACTGACGCAGCTCGGCTATCGCGTGATTGAGGCCGAAAACGGCCGCGCCGCTCTTGCCATCCTCGAGACCGCGGAGAGCATCCATCTCCTTTTCAGCGATGTCATCATGCCCGGCGGCATCGACGGCTTCGAGCTCGCGGCAGAAGCCACAAAGCGCAAGCCCGGGCTCAAAGTGCTGCTGACATCGGGCTTTCCCGAGGGCTTCGGCAAGACCACGCAACCAATGTTGGGGTGCCGCATGCTGAGCAAACCCTATCGCAGCGCGCAACTCGCCCATGCCTTGCGCGAGCTGCTCGATGGCCGAGATCCGTGACGATGATCGGGAGGAGCGCCTCGCGATTGCTCCGGGCTTCTGCTCTCGCTCAGGGCGCGCCGAGCGCGTCGCGCAGCATCCGCGCCAGCTCTTCCTGGCGATAAGGCTTGCTCAAGAGGAAAAACATCGAGGATTCCTCGCGGTCGCCATTGATCTTTGCCGCGGGGAAGCCCGAGGTCATGACGACCTTCAGCCGCGGCCAGCGCTCGAGCGCTTGGCGGGCGAGCGCATAGCCATCGGCCTCGCCCGGCATCACCACGTCGCTGAAGAGGAGATCGACTTTCTCGCGATCGAGGACTTCGAGAGCGGCGGCCGCGTTCTCGGCCTCGAGCACGCGGTAGCCGAGCTTGCGCAGTTGCCGCACCACGACGCGGCGCAGCCCCGCATTGTCCTCGACGGCGAGGATGGTCTCGCCCTTTCCCATGGCGATCGCGCCGCGCTCGCGCGGGCCCGCGACCGCGCCCGGCATCGCGCGCGGCAGATAAAGGCGCAGCGTCGTGCCGACGCCCGGCTCGCTATAAACCGTGATATGGCCGCCCGATTGCTTCATGAAGCCGAAGACCATGCTGAGACCGAGCCCGGTGCCTTTGCCTTGCGGCTTGG
>CAYMNX010000349.1:0-1865 GCA_964391905.1 uncultured Rhizobiaceae bacterium | reverse complement strand
TTTCGCGTCCGTGGGCTGCTGCGCTGAGGTACGATCGCATTCCAGATCGCCCGCCCGAGCGAGAGGCCTTTGATGCGCTGCGCCGCCCAATCAGATGAAATCTCGGTACACTTCATGCCCCAGACTTTTTCGGTATAGGTCTTGAAAAAAATCCGGAAAAGCCGCGCACCGAATTGGTTGACCACCCACTCTTCGAAATTCCTCGGAGACTTGCGCGGATTGAGGCGCGCGAGCAGGTAGGAGGAGACGCAGGCAAGCGATTCCCAAAGTCCCAGCTTACGCAAGGCATCGAACGCCTTCAGCGGATAGTCGAAGAAATTGCCGTTGTAGTAGATTCGCGACTTCCGCGGCCGATCGATGAGATCGGCGCCCAGAATCTCGGTCCACAAATCCTCGACGTGTTGGGATTTCGAAAAGAAGCGATGGCCGCCGATATCGCAGCGATAGCCGCGGTAATTCACGGTTTTCGATATCCCGCCGACGTAAATCGGGTCGCGTTCGAGGACGGTGACGTCAGCGCCTTTCCGGCTGAGAAGATAGCCGGCGGTCAGACCCGCGGGGCCTGCGCCGATGCAGATGACCGACGGAAGCGACGCTTTGGCCGGCGAAGCCGCGCTCACCACAGGCCGACCTTGCGCATCTGAAAATGCTCGATCGCGTCGCCAAACAACACAATGTTCATGCTCAGTCCCTGCGCTCGCTTTGCGTGAAGCTACGGAGGGCCGGCGACAATATCGTGAAACATTGACGACACTATTTTGATGTCGCCGTCGGTCAGATCCGGGGCCGTTCTCAGCCGGCGAGAGAAATGACAGCGCGAAGGTCGCGGCAGGGCGGCTGCCAGTCCGCCGATGGTCCCCGCCTGAGCGGCGACACGTCGGTCACGTCCCCCGAAACCGTCGGGTCTCCAAAAACATCCCAACTGGGTGGCGAAATAGGCGAGCGTCCCGTGCGCGCCCCGCCGCGTCGGGAGGGATGGGCCTGTGATGCGGGAGGTCCGAAAGCCTGACCAGCGCGTCGCGCTATCAGGTTACTGTCCGGGGATAGCGATCGCGGCCAGGTGCGCCGAAGCACGCGCGGTGCACAACTCGCCATCGGTCCGCAGCGTGCTCGCTATCTGCGCGATCCAACGCTCCGCATCGATATGGTAGCCATGCGAGAGGAGGGCGAGCGCTGCGAAAACCGCGAGTGCGCCGTGTGAGGGGAGATGGATATCGGCGCATCGGCGGCTCAAAAGATGGAAGACCCAGATGCCGGCCGCGCCGAGGGCGAACCCGGCCAGAACCTCCGGAACGGTATGGTAATGGAGCGCCACGCGGCTCATGGCAATGATGCCGATCAGCGTGGCGGCTGCCAATCCCGTAGCGATGCGCAGAGTGGGCGTTTGCCCCTTGCTGAGAAGCCAAGCGACGCCGCCATAGAGGATGGTCGCGAAAGCGACATGGCCGCTGGGGCTGTGGATCTCGATCTCGCTTGCCCCCAGCCATTCATCGCAGGATTGAAACGCCAGCTTGGACAGGCTGATGAGAAGAATGCTGGCGGCCAGGGCAGTCAGCCAGGCAAACGCCACGCGCCGCGCGCCGGAAGCCCAAAAATAGAGCGCGAGCAGCAACGCGGCCGGCAGGATCAGCGTGGCGTCACCGAAATCGGTCAGAATTTCAAACATGCGTTTCTCGCGCGTTTACCCGCCTAAGTGGGTCGAGCGCGCCATCCGAAAAGTGATCGGTCGAATGTAGACTCCTTGGTTGGGCAAACTAACCAGGATCGAGACGGTACGACAAGAACGGATTTGCGATCGTCAATTCCGGTTTCGATCAGAGCTCTATATCCGCCGCCGGCGCGCCGGACAGAAAATCCGCCCAGAT
>CAYMNX010000348.1:0-15922 GCA_964391905.1 uncultured Rhizobiaceae bacterium | reverse complement strand
GTGTCTCGTCGACCCAGACGTGAAGCGGAATGCCGTTGTCATGCGCGAGATAGATGGGCGCGAGCGCCGTCCCCCAATCGACCGCCGCGAGCCAGCCGGCATTGCAATGGGTAAGGATCTCGACGCGGGCCACCTTCCCCTTCTTTTCCGAGGCCGCGGCGATGAGCGGCAAACCGGCGGCGGCGATGCCGCGATTGATCGCGACATCCTCCTCGGAAATTTCGGCGGCGCGCGCATAGGCCGCCGCGACGCGCTCGGCCGGCGGCAGCGGCGCGAGGAGGCGGCGCATATCCTCGAGCGCCCAGCGCAGATTGACCGCGGTCGGCCGCGTCGCCAAGAGGCGCCGGCACGCGGCTTCGAGCGCCCGATCGCTCGCATCGGCGCGCATCGCCAGCGCGACGCCATAGGCCGCGGTGGCGCCGATCAAGGGCGCGCCGCGCACCTGCATCGCCTTGATCGCATGGGCCGCCGCGTCGAGCGTCGCGAGCGTCAGCGTTACGAGCTCATGCGGCAGGCGCGTCTGATCGATGATGCCGACGGTCGCGCCATCGGCCTCGCGCCAGATGGTGCGCATCGGCTTACCGTTCACGCGCATCGCGTCACCTTTTCTTCAGCACGCGTCCCGCGACCGCGTCGAGCTTTTCGATCATCGTCGGATCGCGGGCCTCGGGCGCGGTGATGAGCGCCGCATCGAGGGCATGACGACAGCCTTGCGGGCATTCCCGATCCTTCGCCGCGAGCGGCACCACCGCCTTGATCAGCTCTTTCGCCATATCGGCATTCTCGAGCAAGGTTGCCACCACGAGATCGACGGTGACCGCGTCGTGATCGGGATGCCAGCTGTCGTAATCCGTCACCATCGCTACCGTCGCGTAGCAGATCTCGGCCTCGCGCGCGAGCTTCGCCTCGGGCATGTTGGTCATGCCGATGACGTCGCAACTCCACTTCTCGCGGTAGAGATTGCTTTCGGCGAGGGTCGAGAATTGCGGGCCTTCCATCACGATATAGGTGCCGTTGCGGACGAGCTCCTTGCCGATGGCGCGGCCCGCGGCGGCAAGGTGATGCCCGAGGCGCCCGCATACCGGATGCGCCATCGATACATGGGCGACGCAACCCGTGCCGAAGAAGGTCTTCGCCCGCGCGAAGGTGCGATCGATGAATTGATCGACGAGCACGAAGGTGCCGGGCGATAGCTCTTCCTTGAGGCTGCCGACGGCGGAGAGCGAGATGAGATCGGTGACGCCGGCGCGCTTCAGCGCGTCGATATTGGCGCGGTAATTGATCTCGCTCGGCGGGATCTTGTGGCCGCGCCCATGCCGCGGCAGGAAGACGACCCGCGTGCCTTGGAGCTCGCCGAAGCAGAGCTCGTCCGACGCCTCGCCGAAGGGCGATGCAACGCGCCGCCATTCGACATTGGTCAAGCCGTCGATCTGATAAAGCCCGCTGCCGCCGATGATGCCGATCATTGTCATGGGGCGCAGTGTTCCAGGCGGATGATGCCTAAGCAATAGGGAATCGCGATCGCAAGATGAACCACGAAGACACCGAGATCACGGGAGCAGAAAAGGCTGAGGGTGGAATCCGATCAGGTTGAAACCGGTATTTCTTTTGTCGTCGTGCCCGCGAAAGCGCGCATCCAGGGGCAAGTGACGTGCAGTTACTCTGGACCCCCGCTTTCGCGGGGGTGACGAGAAGAACTCGATTCACTTGCTCGGATGCGACTCTCTCGGATACGACTCTAGAGAACCGCCCAGTCACGCGCAGGAGGCGGCCGCTTCGCGGGCTATGATCTTCCGCGGGTGTTGGCGTCTTCGTGGCTCGAAGGTTCTCCTCGGTGCCCTCCGCGTCTGCGTGGTAAATGAGGCCAAGGCCTCACAGCCAGGAAAGCGCCGGCCATGCATCCGCTTCCCAACATCCTCAATGCCGCCTCCAATCTTCTCGGGATTTGCTTCGTCATCATCGGGGCGCTGAAGCTCGCGAACGCGAATAGCCGCTCCTACGCCGACGAGACAGCCTGGGCGGCCGCGACCCTGTTCCTCATCAGCATCATTGCGTCTTATTGCGCGATTCGCAGCAGAGACGTCTATCGCTGGCTGACCATTGCGGCGGACGTCGCGTTTTTCAGCGCGATCTTTCTGCTCTTGCTCGCCGTACTGATCGCCGCGATCGTTCTTTAGCAGCAAACGAAAACCCCGCCGGCGCAACGCATCGGCGGGGTTTTTCTCGGCTGCAACCTGTCCGTTAGTGGATCTCGGCCCAGATCTTGCGCTTTGCCGCGTAGAGCACGCCGGTCATGACGAGAAGGAAGATGATGACCTTGGCACCGGTCTTTTTCCGCTCCTCGAGGCGCGGCTCGGCCGCCCAGGTGAGGAAGGTCACGACATCATGCGCTTCCTGCGCGGTGGTCGCCTTGGTGCCGTCGCCATAGCTGACGACATCGTCGGTCAAGGGCGGCGGCATCGCGATGTGATGACCCGGGAAATAGACGTTGTAGTACATCCCGTCCGGCACCTTGTCGTCCGCCGGCGTATCCTTGTAGCCGGTCAGGATGCCGTAGATGTAGTCGGGTCCGCCCTCGCGCGCCTTGACGATGAGCGACTGGTCGGGCGGCAGCGCGCCATTATGCGCCGCGCGATTGGCCTGGTCGTTCGGAAAGGCCGGCACGAAGCGGTCGGAAGGCCGCGCCGGACGCTGGAACATCTCGCCCTGATCGTTGGGGCCGTCCGTCACCTGCTTCTGCGACGCGATATTCTTGATCTGGTCCTCGTTATAGCCGAGCGCCGCGAGATCGCGGTAGGAAACGAGGCTGAGCGAGTGGCAATTCGAGCAGACCTCTTGATAGACCTGGAAGCCGCGCTGCAAGGCGGCGCGATCGAAGGTACCGAAGGGCCCGTCGAACGACCAGCTCTCCCGCGGGAGCGGCGGCATCGCCGCTTCCTGCGCCTCGGCCGCCGGCGCCAGCAGGACCAAGCCGAGGAGAGCGAAAGCGAGTTTCTTCATTATGGTTTCTCCCGCGGCACGGTCGCGCCGGCCAGCTTGCCGCCGCCTTTCGTCACCGCCGCGCTGATGCTGGTCGGCAGCGGCAGCGGCCGCTCGAAGATGCCGATGAGCGGTATCAGCACCAGGAAGTGAATGAAATAGTAGAGCGTCGCGAAGCGGCCGATCAGCACATAGATGCCTTCGGGCCGGTGCGCGCCGACATAGCCCAAGGCCAGCACGTCGATCACGAGCAGCCAGAACACCCATTTGTAAATCGGGCGGAAGCGCGCGCTGCGGACCGGCGAGGTGTCGAGCCAGGGCAGGATGAAGAGGAGCCCGATCGATCCGAACATCGCGATGACGCCGGCGAGCTTCGCCTTGATGAAGAGGATGTCCGGCACCGAGCGCAGCATCGCGTAGAAGGGCAGGAAGTACCATTCCGGCACGATCTCGGGCGGCGTCTGCAGCGGATTGGCGCGGATGTAGTTCTGCGGATCGCCGAGCGCGTTCGGGAAATAGAAGACGAAGACCGCGAAGACGATCAGGAACACGCCGAGGCCGAACATGTCCTTGATCGTGTAATAGGGATGGAACGGGATCGAATCCTGCGGCCCCTTGCGATCGATGCCGAGGGGATTGTTCGAGCCATGGGTGTGCAGCGCCATGAGATGGAGGCCGACCACGCCCAGGATGACGAAGGGCATCAGATAGTGGAGCGCGTAGAAGCGGTTGAGCGTCGGGTTGTCGACCGCGAAGCCGCCCCAGAGCCAGGTCACAATGTCGTTGCCGACGAGCGGGATGGCGGAAAAGAGATTGGTGATGACGGTGGCGCCCCAGAAGCTCATCTGGCCCCAGGGCAGCACATAGCCCATGAAGGCGGTCGCCATCATGCAGAGAAGGATCACGACGCCGAGCATCCACAACAGCTCGCGCGGCTCCTTGTAAGAGCCGTAATAGAGGCCGCGGAAGATGTGGATATAGGTGACGATGAAGAAGAACGACGCGCCGTTCATATGGATGTAGCGGATGAGCCAACCGTAATTCACGTCGCGCATGATGCGCTCGACGGAATCGAAGGCGAGGTTGACATTCGGCGTGTAATTCATCGCGAGGAAGATGCCCGTCGCGATCATGATCACGAGCATGATCCCGGCGAGGGAGCCGAAGTTCCACCAATAATTCAGATTCTTCGGCGTCGGATATTCGTTGAGCTCGTGGTTGATGAAGGTGAAGACCGGCAGCCGACGGTCAATCCACCGCACGATCTTGTTCTGCGTTTGCGGGGCGGCCATGCCTTGGTTTCCTAGATCTGCTCGACCGAATTGAACTCAAAGGTGCTATCGGGCGGATTCTCGCCGATGCGGATCGTCGTGTCGTTGACGAAATTGTAGGGCGGCACCGGCAGATTATAGGGCGCCGGCACGTTCTGGAACACGCGGCCCGCGAGGTCATAGCGCGAGCCGTGGCAGGGGCAGAAATAGCCGCCCTGCCAGGACGGGCCCAAGGCGCCGCCGGGCTGCGGCATGAATTCCGGAATGCAGCCCAGATGGGTGCAGATGCCGACGAGGACGAGGAAGTCGGGCTTGATCGAGCGATAGGCATTCTTCGCATAGGGCGGCTGCTGCAGCGCCGCCGACTGCGGATCGCGCAGCTGGCTCAGCGCCGCCGCGGATTCGAGCTGCTTCACCTGCTCGGGCGTGCGATGGACGACGAAGCACGGCCGGCTGCGCCACAGCACGATGATCTGCTGACCGGGCTGGACGCTCGAGAGATCGACTTCGACCGGCGCGCCGGCCGCGAGCGTATCCTGCGCCGGATTCATGCTGGAAATGAGCGGCCACACGGCGCAAGCGGCGCCCACACCCATGACCGCGTTCGCGGCGATGAAGAGAAAATCGCGCCGCGTCTCGCCGTCATGACCATGCGCACCCATCGGGCTCGGTTGCGCGGTATCCGCCATTGATTCCCCTTTCTTTCCCCATCGCCCGATCCGTCGTCGAATCCGGGCGACCACAACGTCAACAATGCTGCGGCGGAAGCTATACTGTTGAACGGAAGCGGCTATGCGACATCCTGCCGCACGAAGACGAGGCAAGCAAGTGATGCGGCTCGCGCTTTTCGAGCCCGACATACCGCAGAACACCGGCGCGATCTTGCGCCTCGCCGCCTGCTGCGGCGTCGCGGTCGATTTGATCGAGCCGTTCGGCTTCTTATGGGAAGACCGCCGCTTGAAGCGCGCCGGCATGGATTATCTCGGCGCGGTGGCGCTCACTCGCCACGGCTCCTGGGCGAAATTCTCCGCCGCGCGCCCGCCGGGGCGCCTCGTCCTGCTGACGACGCGCGGCACCCTCGCCTATCACCGCTTCGCGTTCCGCGCCGACGATATCCTGCTTTTGGGCCGCGAGACGGGCGGCGTTCCCGATGCCGTGCATGAGGCGGTCGATGCGCGCCTGTTCATTCCCGTGAAGCCGGGCTTGCGCTCGATCAATGTCGCCATGGCCGCCGCCATTGTATTGGGTGAGGCGTTGCGGCAAACCGAGGCATGGCCCAAGGAGCAAGGATGAGCAGCGAGACGCAAAAGCGCGAAGCGCAAGACTGGTTCGAGGCGCTGCAGGGCCGCATCTGTGCGGCGCTCGAGGCGATCGAGGACGAGTTCGATGCGGGGCCGCCACAGCGCTTCGAGCGCCGGCCGTGGCAGCGCGAGGGCGGCGGCGGCGGCACGATGGCGATCATGAAGGGCCGCGTCTTCGAGAAGGCAGGCGTCAACGTCTCGACGGTCTGGGGCGAATTCAGCCCGGAATTCCGCAAGCAAATCCCCGGTGCCGAGGAGGATCCGCGCTTCTGGGCGAGCGGCATCTCGCTCGTCATCCATCCGCGCTCGCCCCTGGTGCCGGCCGTTCATATGAACACGCGCCACATCACGACGACGAAGAGCTGGTTCGGCGGGGGCGCCGATTTGACGCCGATCTATCCCGACGAGGCCGATACGCGCGACTTCCACGCCGCGATGGAGCAAGCCTGCGCCAAGCACGATCCGAGCTACTATCCGCGCTTCAAGAAATGGTGCGACGAGTATTTCTTTCTGAAGCACCGCAACGAGGCGCGCGGCGTCGGCGGCATCTTCTACGACTACGTCGATACCGGCGACTGGGCGCGCGACTTCGCCTTCACCAAGGATGTCGGCGAGGCGTTTCTTGCGATCTATCCGACGCTGGTGCGGCGCCATTTCCGCGCGAGCTGGAGCGAGGAGCAGCGCCGCTATCAGCTGATGCGCCGCGGCCGCTATGTCGAGTTCAACCTCATCTACGATCGCGGCACGCTCTTCGGCCTCAAAACCGGCGGCAATGTCGAGGCGATCCTGATGTCGCTCCCGCCCGAGGTGACTTGGCCGTGATGAATGCCCCCTCACCCCAACCCTCTCCCCGCCGGAAAGAGGGAGGGACCCGCGCTAGCGGGAGGGTGAGGGGGCCGACTCACCCGCCTCCTCCGGCGGCTTGTGCGCCTGGAAGAGCACGAGCAGGAGCAGATCGTAGATCACCTTGAGCCCGCCACCGGCGATCAAGGGCCAGCCGAAGGGCGAGAGGGCAAAGAGCCAGCCGGAGAAAAGCGGCGCCAGCGCCGAGGCAAGGCTGCGCGGCAGCGCGGTGATGCTCGCGGCCGCGGCGCGCTCGGGGGGCGTCACCACCGCCATCACATAAGAGCTGCGCGTCGGCACATCCATTTGCGAGAGCGCGGCGCGGATCAGCAAGAGCGCGATCGCGACCCAAAGGTTGGGCGCGAAGGGCAGCGCGATCATGCAGAGATTGGCCGGCAGATGCGTGAACACCATCGTGCGCACGAGGCCGATGCGGCGCGAGAGCCGCACCGCCGCGAGATAGGAGATCGCGGTGAAGCATCCCATCCAGAAGAAGATCGAGCCCGCGGTCGCGAGCGAGAGGCCGAAGCGGTTGAAGAGCCAGAGCGCGAGCAGCGATTGGACAATGAGCCCGCCGCCGAAGCTGTCGAGGCTGAAGAGCGCGGCCAGCGTGAAGACGATGCGCCGCGAGGGACCGAGCGGCGTTGTCGTCGTCCGATCGCGGCGATCGAGCCGCGGCGGCAAGCGGCGATAGAGGAAATAGGTGAGAAGGCCGATGATCGTATAGAGCGCAAACATCGTCTGCAGCGCCATGACGAGGCTGAGGCCGAAATGATCGCGCAGCAATTGCGGCACGCCGGCCGCGAGCGCGCCCAGGGCCGCGACGAGCGAGCCGATGAGCGCGTAGACCGCGAAAGTGGCGGTCCGGCTTTGCGCCGGCACGGTTTCGGCGAGGAGCGCCTGCTCGAGCGGATAGAAGAGGCTGACATCGCCGGGCGACGGGTTGAGCGTGCCGATAAAGGCGATGGCGACGAGCGGCCAGAAATCGCGCTCGAGCAAGAAGCCGATGCCGGTACCGATCATCAAGAGCGCGGCGATCACCAGCAGCGCGCGGCGGCCGATCCGATGGGCGGCCAAGCCGACGGTGAGGGTCAGCGCCGCCGAGCCGAGCAAGGTCGCGGTCGAGATCGCGCCCACCGCGACGACATCGAAGCCGAGCGCGGTGATATAGACGGGCAGCAACAGGCTGACGAAGCCGTCGGCGAAGGCGCGCATGCCGCGGCCGATGAAGAGGATCCGCGTCTCGGCGGTGGTGCCCTCGGGCAGTAGCTTCACGACACCGCGACCGCCAAGCGGCGCTTCAATTCGGCGAGGCACGCGCGGCGCGACGCCTTGAAATCGCCCGCCTCCCACCAGGCTTCGATCGCGGCGAGGAGGCGGCCGACCTCCGGCCCCGGCGGCACGCCGAGCGCCGTCACATCGGCGCCGCGCAGCGGGAAGCTCACCGGCCGCCATCGTGCCGCGAGCATGAGCAGCGGCTTCACCTTGCGCGTCGCGCCCGATACCGCCGCCGTCAGCAGCACGCGATCGACATAGGCCGCGCGGCCGAGGCGATAGAGAAGCTTGCGCTGCGCCTGCGCATCGCCGGCGAGATCGATCGGCGCCGCAAGGCCGAGAAGCCGCTCGCGATCGGCATTCGAGAAGCGGAGCCGCGTCGCGAGGCCGTCGGCATTATCGGCGACGAGCGCCGCGAGCCGGCGCAGCGCGTCGGGCGCGAGCTTCAGCGACCGCTCGAGGCGCAAGAGGCGCTCTAGCACCTCGGGCGGATGCAAGGCCGGGATGATCCGCGCCAGCACCCCGTCCGCGCGCATCAGGGTAACGCTCGGCAGCGGATTGGGCGCGCGCAGCAGCTTCAAGAGCTCGGCCTGGACGCGCTCGCCCGACAAGGTCGAGAGGAGCGGCGCGAGCCGGCGGCAGGCATCGCGCCCGGCCGCATCGGCGGCGCCGCGCCCATACCAGGCATGGAAGCGATAGAAGCGCAGGAGCCGCAGCACGTCCTCGCGGATGCGCGTCACCGGATCGCCGACGAAGCGCACCTTGCCGGCGCGCAGATCCTTGAGCCCCGCGTGATAATCGAAGACCGTGCCGTCGGCGGCGAGATAGAGCGCGTTCATGGTGAAATCGCGGCGCCGCGAATCTGCCTCCCAATCCGCGGTGAAGGCGACTTGCGCGCGGCGCCCGTCGGTCTCGACATCGCGCCGCAAGGTCGTGATCTCGAAAGGGCGGCCCTCGCTCACCGCCGTCACCGTGCCATGCGACAAGCCGGTCGGCACCACCTTGATCTGCGCGGCGGCGAGCCGGCGCATGACCTCGTCGGGAAAGAGCGGCGTGGCGAGATCGATGTCGCCGATCGGGCGCTTCAGGATCGCATCGCGCACGCAGCCGCCAACGAAGCGCGCCTCGCCCTGGAGGCCGCGCATGAGGGCGCGTGCCGCCTTCGTCCTCATCCAGCGCGGCGGCGCGATGCGCAAAGGATCAGCGCCCGGATGGCGCCGGCTCGACATGGCCGGGTATCACCTTGCCGCCCTCGACATGCGGCGGGACATAGATCCCGTCGCGGGGCTGATCGAAATCGATGCTCGCCGCGATGAACGTCAAGGAGGCGAGCACGAGCCCCGCGAGCGCGAGCCAGAGCCAGCTCGCCGGGGGATTGATGCCGCGCCCCAACGCGTAGCGCCATCCGACATAAAGCGCCGTCGGCAGGAACAAGGGCACGACGATGGTGAGAAAGGCGCGACCCATCGCGTCACGGGTTCAGCACTTCGGCAAGGTTGACGAGCATCCCCGCGGTCGCGCCCCAGATGTTGCGATGCTGATAGGGCAGCACGTAGAAAGAGCGCAGCGCGCCGCGCAACTCGCGCGAGCGAAGCTGGTGGTTGCGCTTGTCGAGCACGAAATCGAGCGGCACCTCGAAGACTTCGGCGACCTCGACCGGATCGGGCGTGTAAGAGGAAGGCGGCGCGACGACACCGACGACGGGCGTTACCTCGAAGCCGGTGCCGGTGAACCAGGTATCGAGCCGCCCCATCACCTCGACATGGCTCGTCGGCAGGCCGATTTCCTCCTCGGCTTCGCGCAGCGCCGCGTGGATGGCGTCGGGATCTTCGGGCTCGATCCGCCCGCCGGGAAAGGAGACCTGCCCCGCATGATCGGCGAGATCGGCCGAGCGCAAGGTCAGGACCACGTACCAGCCTTCGACCCGCTCCACCAAGGGCACGAGCACGGCGGCACGAATATTGTCCGCCACGGCCGAGCCATTACCGCGCGCGCCGACACTCGGCACGGCGAGACGCGTGCGGATTTCGGTACGGGTCAGGCGTCGTCCGCCAGAGTCCCGAGCGGGAAGAACGTCCTTTTGCTCCATACCCCGAACTGGGTCGTGTCGCCGACCCGCTCCTCTTTACCGAGCTCGACCAGTGCGTAGAATACCGGGCGCGCGAGCCGCGCTTCCAGCCTTTCTCGCACCAAGATATAGGGCCTTGGGGTTCCCGTCGCCGCATCGGTTGCAATGCGCAAGGGATGTGCCGCATCCGCGGTCACAAAATCGCCGACATTGGTGCGGAAGATCAGCGCTTGGTCTGGACCGTCGCCATCGCGATCGAGCTCGACCGCCAGAAATGGTGCATCGTCGACGGTAATGCGCCCCCGCTCGACCGGGGTCGTTAGCCAGAACATCCCTTCCGCGTCACGCGACAGAACTGTGCTGAAGAGCCGCACCAATGACATGCGATTGATTGGAGTCCCGCGATAGAACCAGCTACCATCTTTGTCGATATGGATGTCGAAATGCCCACAATCCCGCGGCAGGGCGTTTCCCGGCGGCGCGGCCGCGGCGGCTGCGATATGCGCCAGCGCGCGCTCTCTGCTGTCACCCTCATTCGTCATCATCTTGTCCGTCATCGGGCTGGCTGCGCTTGCAAGAGGAGCAGAATTGCGTGAGTAACACCGAAAGCCTGCATTCGGTCGGCGCCAATCTCGCCGGTGAGATTGATTCCTTTGGCCAGCGCCTCGCCGCCGTGCGCGAGCGCATCGGCCGCGTCATTTTCGGCCAGCGCGAGGTCGTCGATCAAGCCCTCATCACCTTGCTCGCGGGCGGCCATGCCCTCCTGATCGGCGTGCCGGGCCTCGCCAAAACGCGGCTCGTCGAGACGCTGGGCACCGTGCTGGGTCTCGAGGACAAGCGCATCCAATGCACGCCCGATTTGATGCCGGCCGATATCTTGGGATCGGAAGTGCTCGAGGAGAGCGAGAGCGGGCGGCGCTCCTTTCGCTTCATTCCCGGCCCGGTCTTCTGCCAGTTGCTGATGGCGGATGAGATCAACCGCGCGAGCCCGCGGACGCAATCGGCGCTTCTCCAGGCGATGCAGGAGCACCGCGTCTCGGTCGCGGGCCAATATCATCCGCTGCCCAAGCCCTTTCACGTGCTCGCGACGCAGAATCCGTTGGAGCAGGAAGGCACCTATCCGCTCCCAGAGGCGCAGCTCGACCGCTTTCTGCTGCAGATCGATGTCGGCTATCCCGATCTCGAGGCCGAGCGGCAGATGCTGATCGCCACCACCGGCACGTCCGAGGAAACGGCGACGCCCGTATTGAGCGCCGCCGAATTGGCGCAGGCGCAACGCCTCGTCCGCCGCATTCCCGTCGGCGAGAGCGTGGTCGAGGCGATCTTGAAGCTGGTGCGCGCCGGCCGCCCCGGCACCGGCGCCGAGACGGATGCGCAGATCGCCTGGGGGCCGGGCCCGCGCGCGAGCCAGGCGCTGATGCTGGCATGCCGCGCGCGCGCCTTGCTCGAAGGGCGCTTCGCGCCCTCGATCGACGATGTCGTGGCGCTGGCGGCGCCGGTGCTGCGCCATCGCATGGCCCTTACCTTCGCCGCGCGCGCCGAAGGCATCGAGCTCCCCCGCGTCATCGATCGTCTCTTGGCGCCGCTGCGTTAATGGCCGAGCCGCTGCGTCTTCAGCACCGCGCGGAAGAGGCGGCCTCGGCCCTGCCGCCGCTTCTGGTCGCGGCCACCCATGTCGCGGCAACGGTGGCGCAAGGCGTTCACGGCCGCCGCCGCGTCGGCCAGGGCGAGACCTTCTGGCAATTCCGCCAGTATCAGCCCGGCGATTCCGTGCAACACATCGACTGGCGCGAGAGCGGCAAGTCGCAGCGGCTCTATATCCGCGAGACCGAATGGGAGGCAGCGCAGAGCGTATGGCTGTGGCGCGACGCCTCGCCCTCGATGGACTACGCCTCGACGCGCGGCCTGCCGACCAAGCGCGAGCGTGCCGACCTTCTGACCTTGGCGCTCGCCGCCCTGCTGCTGCGTGGCGGCGAGCGTGTCGCCTTGCTCGGCACCGGCATCAATCCGAGCCATGGCCGCGCTGTACTGCCGCGCATGGCGCTTCAGCTCGAGCGCGAAACCGGCGGCGATCTGCCGAAGATCGAGTCCTTGCCGCGCTATGGCCAGGTCGTGCTGGTCGGCGATCTCCTGGCACCGATCGCGACGATCGAGCCGCTCGTCGCGTCCTTCGCCGCGATGGGGTTGAAGGGCTATCTCCTGCAAGTGCTCGACCCCGCGGAAGAGACCCTGCCCTTCGAAGGGCGCGTGCGCTTCGAGAGCCTCGAGAAGGAGGACCCGCTGCTCATCAGCCGGGTCGAGACGATCCGCGCCCAATATATCGAGCGGCTCGCGCAGCATCGCGCGGCGCTCGGCGCGCTGACGCGCGGCGTCGGTTGGAATTTCGGCATTCATCGCACCGACAAGCCGCCGCATACCGCGCTGCTCGCACTTTACACCGCACTTGCGGAGCACGAAGTTTAGACGATGCTGGCTTTGGGTCCCTTCGCCTTCGCGACGCCTTGGCTGCTTTTGGGCCTCGCCTCTCTGCCGGTCCTGTGGTGGCTGCTGCGCGTGACGCCGCCGGCGCCACGCCGCATTCGCTTTCCCGCCCTCCGCCTTCTCCTCGGCCTCTCGCCGCGCGAGGAAACCCCGGCCAAGACCCCGCTCTGGCTCATCCTCTTGCGCATGGTCCTGGCGGCGCTGATCATTCTCGCCCTCGCCCATCCGCTCTTGAACCCAAGCGCGACGCTCGCCGGCAAAGGTCCCTTGGTGCTGGCGGTCGACAATGGCTGGAGCGCGGCACGCCATTGGGAAGAGCGCCGCGCGACCTTGGATCAGCTGATCGCACA
Organism: uncultured Rhizobiaceae bacterium; assembly: GCA_964391905.1. GTDB lineage: Bacteria > Pseudomonadota > Alphaproteobacteria > ATCC43930 > CGMCC-115725 > CAIKMD01. The sequence continues at coordinate 3,354 of CAYMNX010000348.1, read as the reverse complement.
GGCCGAGCGCGAGCGGCGCAATCTCGTCCTCTTGCCGACCGCGCCGCTGCCGGGTGGAATCGCGCCGCCGCCCTTGTCGCTCCAGCGGCCCGCCGATGCGCGCGCCGCGGTGGCGGAATTGGCGCCCATGCCGTGGCCCGCCGATCGCATAGCGGCGCTCGATCGTCTGGCAAAGCTTGATCTCGGCGGCGGCGCCGAGATCGCCTGGCTTTCCGACGGCATCGACGACGGCACCGCGCGCGATTTCGCCGCGGGCCTCGCGCAGCGCGGCACGCTGCGCGTCTATGCCGATCCAGCCGAGCAGCTGCCGCGGCTCCTCGCCGCGGGCGATGCCGATGAGAAGGATCTATCGGCGATCGTGACGCGTGCCGATGCGACCTTGCCGATGGAGCTCTATGTCCGCGCCGCCGGCGATGACGGCCGGCTCTTGGCGCGCCAACAGGTGACCTTGCCCGCGGGCGCGCTGCGTGGCGTGGCGCGGCTCTCTTTGCCGAGCGAGCTGCGTAACCGCGCGATGGAGATCGCGATCGAAGGCGAAGCCTCGGCCGGCTCAGTCCTGCTCTTGGACGAGCGCTGGCGTCGCCGTCCGGTCGGCATCGTGCGCACGCGCGGCGCCAACCCGGCGCAGCCTCTGCTCAGCGGCGGCTATTATCTCGAAAAGGCGCTCGCGCCCTTCAGCGAGATTCGCGAGGGCGACATCGCGACCTTGCTCAAGGGCGAGATCGCGGTGTTGGTCCTCCCGGACATCTCGCCCTCGGGGGCGGGCGAGCGCGACGCGCTCGAAAAATGGATCGAGGCGGGCGGCACGGTGCTGCGCTTCGCCGGCCCCCGGCTCGCCGATCAGACGAATGACGATCTGCTGCCGGTGACCTTGCGCCGCGGCGGACGCACCTTGGGCGGCGCCTTGTCTTGGGAGACGCCGGCGCATCTGGCGCCGTTCGTCAGCACGAGTCCTTTCGCCGGGCTCGACATACCGAAAGACGTGACCGTGTCGCGCCAGGTCCTCGCCGAGCCCGCGCTCAATCTCGGGAGCAAGACCTGGGCGCGGCTGACCGACGGCACGCCGCTCGTGACCGCGGAAAAACGCGGCAAAGGCTGGCTCGTCCTTGTCCACACGACCAGCGATCCGCAATGGTCGACGCTCGGCCTCTCCGGCCTCTTCGTCGACATGCTTCGCCGCATCGTCGCGCTCAGCCAGGGCGTCGTCGGCACCAGCGACAAGCCGCTGCCGCCGGTCGAGACCTTGAACGGCTACGGCACGCTGGAGCGCGCTTCGGCGACCGCCGCGACCATTCCCGCCGGCGGCTTCGGCGCGGTCACGGCCTCGGCCAAATTCCCGCCCGGATTCTACGGCACCGAGGATGCGCGCCAGGCGCTCAACCTCGCGCCGGCCGTGAAGACCTTCGCGCCGTTGCCGCCGCTGCCGCAGGGCATCGAGCGTCTCTCCTATGCGCGCGGTCCCGAGGTCGATTTCCGCCCCGGGCTTCTCACCGCGGCGCTCGCGCTCGGCCTCATCGATCTGCTCATCGCCTACGCGTTGCGCGGCCTCTTGCCCGGCATCGCCGCGCTGCGGCGCGGCGCGGCCTCGGGCGCCATCCTGTTATTGCTGGCGCTGCCGCATGCGGCGAAGGCGCAAAGCGCCGATGATTTCGCGATCAAGGCGACGAACGGCTTCCACCTCGCCTATGTCCGCACCGGCGTCGCCGAGGTCGATAACGAGGCGATGGCCGGCCTGACCGGCCTCTCGAATGTGCTCAGGCGCCGCACCTCGGTCGAAGCCGGCGACGTGATGGAAGTCGATATCGAGCACGATCCGCTGGTCTTCTTTCCGCTGCTCTATTGGCCCGTGGTCGAGGGCGAGGCGCCGCCCTCGCCGCAGGCGGTCGAGCGCATCAACAAATTCCTCGCGACCGGCGGCACGATCCTCTTCGACACCCAGGACCAGGGCGAGAGCACGGCCTTCTCCGCCGCGGCGACGCAGCAGCGCCTGCGCCAGATCTCGGCCGGGCTCGAGATCCCGCCATTGGTTCCGCTACCGCCCGAGCATGTGCTGACGAAATCTTTCTACCTGCTGCAGGAATTTCCCGGGCGCTGGAGCGGCGGCCAGCTCTGGATCTAGCCGGCGGAAGAGCAAGTGAATGACGGCGTCGCCAGCGTCATCGTCGGCAGCAATGATTGGGCGGGCGCCTGGGCGGTCGATGCGAGCGGCCGGCCGCTCCACGCCGCGGTTCCGGGCGGCGAGCCGCAGCGCGAGCTCGCCTATCGCTTCGGCGTCAATCTCGTGATGTACGCGCTCACCGGCAATTACAAGAGCGACCAGGTGCACGTGCCGGCCATCCTCGAGCGGCTTGGCCAATGACGGCGCTCGGCAATATCGGCGGCTACAGCATCGCCGCATCGCCGCTTCTCCCCTGGGCCGTGATCGCGGCCTTCGCCGCGCTCGCCCTCGTCATTCTCGCCTATGGCGCGTTTCGCCGCGCCCGCGGGACGGCATGGCGGCTCGGCGCGACGGCGATCCTCGTCCTCATCCTGCTCGATCCCTCGCTAGTCGAAGAGCAGCGCGATCCGCAGAAGGATGTCGCGGTCGTCGTGGTCGACGAATCGCCGAGCATGCGTATCGGCGACCGGCGCAAGCTTGCCGATGATGCGCTCGAAAACGTGACGCAGCGCCTCGCGACCTTCAAGGACCTCGATGTGCGTGTCGTTCACGCCGGCGCGCCCGACGCCAATGCGCCGATGGCCGATACCGGCACGCAGCTCTATACCGCGCTGTCGCGCGCGCTCGCCGATGTGCCGCGCCAGCGCGTCGCCGGCGCGATCATGATCACCGACGGGCAAGTCCACGACATGCCCATGCCCAACCAGTTGGGGCTCGACGCGCCGCTGCATGTGCTCTTAACGGGGCAGCCGGGCGAGGCCGACCGCCGCCTTTTCGTCAAGGACGCGCCGAGCTTCGGCCTCGTCGGCAAGGATGTGCAGATCAATGTCCGGGTCGAGGATTTGCCGGGCGGCGGCAGCGGCGAGGCGCGCCTCACCATGCGCAAGGATGGCGGCTCCGCCGTCATCCGCTCGGTCCCGGTCGGGAAGGACGTGCCGCTGACCGTGCCGATCGATCATGGCGGCAGCAATGTCGTCGAGCTCGAGGTCGAGAAGGGCCCGCATGAGCTGACGCTCGACAACAACCGCGCGGCGCTCGTCATCAACGGGGTGCGCGATCGCCTCAAGGTGCTGCTCGTCTCCGGCGAGCCGCATCAGGGCGAGCGCACCTGGCGCAACATCCTCAAATCCGATCCCTCGGTCGATCTCATCCATTTCACGATCCTGCGCCCGCCCGAGAAGCAGGACGGCACGCCG
>CAYMNX010000347.1:0-2768 GCA_964391905.1 uncultured Rhizobiaceae bacterium | reverse complement strand
CCCTGCCTGCGGTCATGCCCCCGTCATCCGCGACCTCGCTGGGCCGTGAGGCGGACAGTGAACCATGCCTCAAGACCATGAATGCTGTGTGGAAGTATCATTACATATTGATGGCGCGCCATGGCCTTACGCGGCCGCCTGCGGCAAGCGAAGCGGCCATCGGGAATCTCCTGCATCTGGCCCGGCCTCGCGTTGCCGCCATCGACTCGTCGCCGCGAGCTCGCCTTTCTTCCGCACGCCAATCGGGCGGCAGCGACGATCTCGTGATTGATCTTGATAGATTCGTCGTCGGCATCGACCGCCCGATCCGCAGCGCCGTGAAAAGCAGCGTCGCCCGCGAAAATTTTGCGCGCGCAAGGCGTCAGCCCATCGAAGCGAAACGCTGCGTTGACCGCGACGTCATCAACATCGGCCCGAGATCGAAGATGAAAGTCGAACGTTATCGCTGACATCGTGGCCGCGGTTGGAATATGCCGCGAGCGAGTCGCTATGCACCGTTTTGTCAATCGCGGACTGCGTTATTCGCTCGGCGTCATAATTTCATGATGAAACAATCATAAAAACAGAAAGCTTCGCCGTTACCTTTCCTTTCGCGCCGTGGGTCGACGGCGTCTGCCAACGGCGCGAATCTTTTTGATAACCGAGGGGAAACCTAATGCCCAATCTAAAACATGCGACGATGACGGCGGCGATCGCGCTCTGCGCGACCGTCACCGTGATCGGCAATGCGAAGGCCGACGTCGTCTATGGCGGCGGCAGCACGCTGGCGAGCGTTGTTTATCGCCAATTGATGGATACGTGGAATTTTCCACTTGTCCTGCCGAACGGTTGCGGCGCCACCGCCACCGACATGGCCCATCTGAACAATGGGCTCCCTGAGGCTGCGGTCCTCTATGCAGGCGTGGGCTCAGGCGCCGGCAAGCGCGCGCTCGTCAACCACGATGCCGGCAACAACAACGGGACCGGACTCGGCACTGCGACGCCGGGCCTTCCCCCGCCCTACACCGTCGCGAGCTCGTGCACGACTTCGCCGGCTTGGGCGGGCTATCCGTTCATGCATTTCGCCGGCAGCGACGACGTCATCACCGCGTCCGACATGGCGACCTACAATGCCAATAACGGCCCGTCGAAATGGGGCAAGCTCATCCAATTCCCCACCTTCGTCACGCCGGTCAACATCGCCTACAACCCGGCCGGCCTCAATCTCCCGCCGGGCGGCCTCAACCTGACGCGCAAGCAGGTCTGCGGCATCTTCTCGGGTCACGTCACCGACTGGTCCGATCCGATCTTCGCCACCTCCGGCGACGGCGGCGGCCCGCTCAGCTCGAGCAGCCTTCCCATCACCGTCGTGCATCGCCAGGACGGAAGCGGCACGTCCTTCCTGACGACCAACGCCCTGAAGGCGCAATGCGCGGGCATCGTCGGCCCGAACAATGCAAAGAATAACGATAATACCCCGGCGCTCTGGGAGATGAGCTGGACCGACCGCACCGTCGCGTCGAGCCAGTGCCCGGCCATTCCGAGCCGCGGCTCCAACCAGCTCAACTGGCCGGATCTCATTACCGACCAGTGCGGCGCGCCCATTGCCAATCCGGGCGGCGGCACCTTCGTTCAGGCGACGCATACCGACCAAGTCGCCTGCACCATCTCGGGAACGAACGGCGCCATCGGCTACGTGTCGCCGGATTTCGCCCAGCCGATTAAGGCGACCTTGACAAGCTGCGGCGTGCTGTCGACGACCGCGCCGCTCAGCGCCAATCTGCAGAACCAGTACGGCGTCGACAACGACCCCGCCAACGCGCCGACCTTCGTGGCGCCGACGGCGGCCAACGCGACGGCGGCGATGGCCTCGGTCTCCCCGAACTTCCCCACCGATGCCGCGCTCACCAACCCGCTCAATTGGAGCACCCAGGGTATCGTCCCGAATCCGCTCGGTCAGAATGCCTATCCGATCGCCGGATTTACCTGGCTCGATATGTATCAGTGCTACAATCAAAGCACCGCCGCGGGGAACGTCCTCGGCACGATCGAGGGCTACCTCCAATTCTTCTATGGCGGCTACAATCAGGGCGTCGCGGCCGGCATCCTCAATTCCAACGGCTTCGCGGTCATCCCGCCGCAATGGAGCGATGCGCTCACGAGCCTCGTGGCGACTTCCTCCGCGCGGCTGGGGGCTGGCGGAACCGGCGTCTGCGCCGGCATCCCCGGCGCCTAAATCCGTCGTCGACGATCAACCTTGGAACCAGTGCACCCGGCTCTGCCGGGTGCATTTTTTTGCGACGCGCGAAAGCGTGGCGAGCGCGGCCGTCACATTTTCGTCGCGTCTTTCGTGATACGAGCTTGCCGTCGATGAGCGAATGGGGCCAATCCGATCATCACGCCGCGGCAGGTAGCGGGCAGGCGCCCGGCAATGCCCTGCTGGCCCGTGCCATGTCGCTGCAGCAGGCGAAGGATTTCGCCGCGGCCGAGGCACTCTATCGCCGCTTCCTCGCCACCCATCCGAAGCATCTTGCCGCGCTCAACAACGCCGCCCTCGTTGCCAAGGCCTTGGGCAAGCACGATGTGGCGCTGCTCCGTCTCGGCAAGGCGGCGCGTCACTATCCCGACACAGCGGAAGCGCATTTCAATCTTGCCAACACGCTGCAGGAGCTGGGCCGGCTCGACGAGGCAGCGGCGGCCTATCGCCGCGCCATTGGCCTGAAGCCCGATTACGTCAAGGCGCATCTCAACCTCGGCAACGCGCTCGACAAGCTGCGGCGCTATCCGGA
>CAYMNX010000346.1:0-7106 GCA_964391905.1 uncultured Rhizobiaceae bacterium | reverse complement strand
GCGCGCGACGCCGAAGGCGCTGGCACGGCTTGGCTTTCGCGGTTGCCCGGCATCAAGCGGTAGAGCACGCCGCCCGCAAGGCCGACGCAAAAAAAGAATGCGAGCAGCAGGGCCGTATAGGCCGCGCTTTCGAGCTTCGAGCGATGACTCCCCGCGAAAAACGGCATGATGCCCCTCAGCATCCTGCCCCAGTTTCGCGCAGATTCTTGCTTTCGTCTAGAGGCTTATCGGGAGGTCTTAGACTCACGATTGAAGGAGAAGCCGCCCCGCTGAAAATGGGGTGCGGGGCCCGGAGCGGCGCCGCACCGATTTAGCCTTATCCGCCGAAGGGATAGAGGACCTCGCCCGATTTGAAAGCAGCGGGATCGAGGATGATGGTTTTCTTGGGATCCTTGAATTGATCGAGATCGCTGCCCGTGATCCCCTGGAATTGCACCATCAGCATGCGCGGCTCGGCCCATTCGCCGTCCTTGCCGAACTTGATGTCGCCGAACACCGTCTTGAAGGTGTTGGAGCGCATGAAGTCGGCAAGCTTGTCCTGATCGAGACTCTTCGTTCCTTCAACGGCTTGCTGGAGGACTTGCATGTAGGCATAGCTGATCGGGACCATGTAATAGCCAAGCGGATCCGTGCCGGCGTCCTTGGCCCGCGCCTGATATTTGGCGAGCACGTCGGCGACGCCCGGGAACATCATGGTCGGTGCCGGCTGCCAGATATCGAAGACGACGAAACCGTTGAGCGCCGATCCGAGCTGCTGCTTGATCGGGGTCGCCTGCGGCCCGACCATCGCGCCGCCGATCAATTTGGGCTTGTAGCCGACCTCCTTCACCGCGCGCACCATGCAGGAGGAGTCGGCGACATAGGAGGCGATTAGGACGATATCGGGATTGGCGGCCTGGATCGCGCGCACGATCGGCCCGCAATCGGTGATATTCCCCGGATAGGTCTTGTCGTAGACGATGTTGAGGCCAAGGGACTTTGCGGTCTCGCGCGCGCCGTCGGCGGCATTGTGCGCGAATTCGATATCGGCCGAGCTGATCGCGATGGTCTTGGGCTTCGGATTCTGCGCCATCGCGATGTTGAAGAATCCGGAGGTGAAGGCCGTCTTCGGATTGGGCCCCGAAGGGATCATCGCGAAATATTTCGGATAGTGGAACTCGCTGTTGACGGCGAGGCCCAGGAGGGCGAGGAACGTCATGTTGTGCTGCATCACGACCGGCATCGCCGGCGCGATCAGCACGGTGGCGTAGGAGCTGACGACGAGATCGACCTTATCGACATCGAGCAGCTTCGTATAGATGCCGGGGACATTCGCGGGATTGCTCTGATCGTCGTAGTGGACGAGCTGGACCGGGCGGCCGAGCAGCCCGCCTTTCGCATTGACGTCCTCCGCCCAGATCTGCATCGCTAGCAGCGCCGGCTTGCCGTTGGCGGCGAGACTTCCTGTCTCCTCCATGCTGAAGCCGATCTTGATCGGGTCGGCCGCCCAGGCCTGGGCGAGCGCAAGGCCCGCAGCAAAAACGCCTCCGACGATTCCACGCAGCAAAATGCTGAACTGCCCACGCTCCTTCATCCGCGTCCTCCCCATGTGAATCATTATCGCTCTCTTTGCAGCGCTTGCGCGCGATCATACGCCATCGCTCAGCCGCAGGCGACGGTGTAGACGTCCTCGCAGCCGGCGGGCAGCCGGTATTCCTGCCAGCGCGCGCCGCCATCCTGCGTGCCGATTACCTGGCCGTTGCGCGCCACGCCATAGACCTGCAGCGGGTCGCGCGGGTGGAGCGCCAGATACATCATCGTCGCGCCCGGCCTCACGCCATGATCGATGCGCTCCCAACTCCGGCCGAGATCGCGGCTCCGCGCGAGCGAGCCGGTCTCGCCCGTCGCATGAACGCTGAGGCAGGCATAGAGCATCCGCGGATCCTGCGGCGCCGGGCGAATATCGCGCGCATAGGTCAAAGGCGAGAACCGGCCGACCTCGAGGTCCTGCCAGCTATCGCCGCCATCGCCGCTGCGGAAAAGCCCCATGCGGCAGGCGAGGAATACCGCACCGGGATCGGCGGCGCTGACGCACAGCGCATGGCCGTCGAGCATGCCCTCGGCCTCGGTGTCGGAAACGAGCTTGCTCTTGAGCCGCGGCTCCTCGGCGAGGCGCAGGAGGCCGGCGCTGCAATCCTCCCAGCTCTCGCCGTTGTCGCGGCTGCGCATCACGCCATTGACCTCGATGGCTGCATAGAGATTTTGCGGCTGCTGCGGATCGAGCGCGATACGCATGACGCGGCAAGGGAAGGGCATCTTCGCGCGGTCGGGCAATGAGGGACGCGCGAGGAGGCGCCAATGCTCGCCGCTATCATCGCTGCGATAGATCGCGACCGGCGCCGAGCCGGCGAAAATCGTGCGCGGCTCCTGCGGATGCACCAGGATCGACCAGATCTGCACGCCGCGCTCCGGGAAATCGGGGCGATGCCAATGCGTGCCGCGATCGGTGCTGTAATAGGGGCCGTCCTGGGTGCCGGCGAAAACGAGCTCTGAATTCTCCGGATGCACGACGATCGTGTGGACGCTCGCGGGATCGGGCAGCCCGTTCGCCAGCCGCTCCCATTTACCATCGCCCACGCGCAAGCGGAAAGCGCCCGCAACCGATCCGCCGCGCCAAGTGCCGGCGCCGGCATAGACATAGGAAGCGGCCATGGCCCAGCTCCTCTTCTCGGTGTTTCTCCCCGATTGAGAGCAGACATGAGCGAGAAGCGCCGGTCAAGCGCGCTTCGCCTTGACAAGCGCCGCCGCCTCAACAAGGATCGCGGGCCAATACGAAGCTGCGGAAAGCGGCGAAACCCAAGCCAATCGGGGGAACTCCACTGCGCCTCATTTGGAGCACGGTTCTACTTTTCCTTGCGGCGATGCCATGCCTGCCGGCAAAGGCGGCGCAATCGCTCACCCATGTGGTCATCGCCGCGGTGCCGACCATCGCCTCGACCTCGACCTATATCGCCGACGCCAAGGGCTATCTCCGCGATGCCGGCATCGACGCCGAGATCCAGACCATCGATTCCGTCAGCACGGCGATGCCGATGCTGGCGAGCGGTCGCGTCCAGGTGGCGCAGGGCGGCTTCTCGGCGGGCTATTGGAACGGGCTGGCACAAGGCTTGCCGGTGATCATGGCGTTCGAGGGCGGGTCCTCGCCGCTCAATCACCATGTGCTGCTCAGCCCCGCGAGCAAGGACAAGATCAAGACGATCGCCGATTTGAAGGGCCACACCGTCGCGCTCAACGCGCCGGGCTCGATCATCGGCTACGATCTCTATAAGGTGCTCGGCAGCGCCGGGCTCACCTTCAAGGACATCGACATCAAATATATCGGCTTCTCGCAGATGGGCGTCGCGCTGCAGAACGGGGCGGTCGATGCCGCGGTGAACGTGCCGCCCTTTGGCGATCTCGCGATCGAGAAACGCCTCGGCGTCAAGTGGATCGATACCGACGACTACTTGAAGCCGAGCCCGGTTTCCGTCGTCCACTACGTCATCAATTCCGACTGGGCCAAGCAGAACAGCGACCTTGCGCATCGCCTCTTCCTCGCGATGGCACGCGGAACGCGCGATTATTGCCAAGCCTATCACCACGGTCCCAATCGCGACGAGGTGATCGCCATCATGATGAAATACGGCGTCGCGGGCGACCACAACACGCTCGACAAGTTCCCGTGGCAGGCACGCGATCCCAACGGACGCTTCAATATCGCAAGCGTCCTCGACGTGCAGGATTGGTATTTCAACGACGGGCTCATCAAGCAAAAATTCGCGCCCGAGCGGTTGGTCGACCCGAGCTACGCCGAAGAAGCGGCAAAGAAGCTCGGGCCCTTCGAGCTCATCAATAAGGACAGTAAGCTCGGCGGCTGCCGCTGAGCGTTGCGGGAGGCAAGTCATGAGAAGTGCATATTGCGGCGCGATCGCCCTCTTCGCGCTGCTCGCCGCCGTGCCGAGCAAGGTCGAGGCGCAGGCGAAGGTCGTGGTCGGAAGCGTGCCCGGCATCGCCGCGGCGGGAACCTATATCGCCGACGCCAAGGGCTATTTCCGCGAGGCCGGCATCGACGTCGAGATCGCCAATCTCGCCTCGGCCGCCGACGCCATGGCGAGCCTTGCGACGAACGAGTTTCAGGTGGTCGAGGGCGGCTATTCGGCCGGCTATTGGAACGCGCTTGCCAAGGATTTTCCGATCATCGTCGCGTTCGAGCGCGGCTCGCGCCCGACCAATCACAAGATCGTCGTGCCGCCCGCCTTGAAGGACAAGATCAAGACCGTCGCCGATTTGAAGGGCCACAGCGTTGCGGTGAATGCGCCAGGCTCGCTCACGATCTACGAGCTCGGCAAGATGCTCGAGCATTCGGGCCTCACCATCAAGGACGTCGACGTCAAATACATGCCTTTCCCGCAAATGGCGGTGGCGTTCCGCAATAATGCGGTCGATGCGGCCGAGAACATTCCGCCCTTCGTCAATGTCGCGATGGAGCAGGGGCTGATGAACGAGATCGGCTCGGTCGACGACACGCTGAAGCCCTATCCGCTCGCCTCTATCGCCTACCAGATCAACACCGACTGGGCGAAGAAGAACAAAGAGGTCGCGCAGAAATTCTTCGTCGCGATCGCGCGCGGCACGCGTGACTATTGCCAGGCTTATCACCACGGGCCGAACCGCGGCGAGATCCTCGACATCATGATCAAATACAAGGTCATGTCGGATCGCGCCCTCCTCGACCGGATTCCGTGGCAGGGCCGCGATCCCAACGGCCGCATGGATCCCGAAACCGCGCTCGACATCCAGGACTGGTTCTTCAAGCAGGGCATGATCACCAAGAAATTCCCGGCCGAGCGGCTCGTCGATACGAGCTACGCCGACTACGTGGCGAAGACGCTCGGGCCGTTCGAGCTCATCAATAAGAGCGATCCTCTGCCGAGCTGTCGCTAGGCGGAACCTTTGCTGAGTCAACGACATCATTCAACAAGGCAGCTCATTGCCGGGCTGTCGAGCGCAAGGAGGAGCTGAGACATGGGTATCGCGCCGTTTTCGCCCGTTCGCCGCGTCGTCACCGGCCATGATTCCACCGGCAAGGCGATCGTTCTCATCGATGACAACACGCCATACACGGCCAAGCGCCCCGATAGCGGCACGTTTCAGCAGCGCATCTGGGTGACCGATAAAGCGCCGGCCGATATGCGCGGCGACAAGGATCGCGGCAGCATCGAGGTGCGGATCGCGCCGCCCGACGGCGGCTCGATCATCCGCGTGCTCGACATTCCGCCCGAGAGCGAGGCGGCGGCGAAGCTGCCGAATGATCACATGGTGAAGCTCTTGGGCGACCAGCACCATGCGCCGAAAGGCGTGCGCCCGCCGCGCCATCCCGGCATGCATCGGACGCGCACCATCGATTACGCCATCATCCTATCGGGCGAGATCGACATGCTGCTCGACGATACCGAGGTTCATCTGAAAGCCGGCGACATCCTGGTACAGCAGGCGACGAACCATGCCTGGGTCAATCGCGGCAAGGAGCCGTGCCGCATCTGCTTCGTCCTGATCGACGGCGCCGATCCGCTCGTCTAAATCCGATCGTTTGAATAGGGCAGCATCAGAATGACATCCGGACCGCCGCGCAAGGGGGCGCGGATCGAGATCGCGGGTCTCTCGCGCGTCTTCGAGAGCCCGCGCGGCTCGGTGCAGGCGCTCACCGGCATCGATCTCTCGATCGCGCCCGGCGAATTCCTTTGCATCGTCGGCCCGTCGGGTTGCGGCAAATCGACCTTGCTGCGCATTCTCGCCGGGCTCGAGCGCCAGACGAGCGGCACGATTTCGGTCGATGCCGCGGGTTGGACGGTCGAGAATGCGATGGTGTTTCAGGAAAGCGGTCTCTTTCCCTGGATGTCGGTCGCGGAGAATGTCGGCTTCGGTCTGATGACGCGCGGCGTCCCGGCGGCGGAGCGCGCGCCCAAGGTCGAGGCGGCGATGAAGCTCGTCGGCCTCTCGCAATTCCGCCATCACTTCCCGCACCAGCTCTCGGGCGGCATGCGCCAGCGCGGCGCGATCGCGCGCGCCTTCGTCACCGACCCCGCCGTGCTGCTGATGGACGAGCCCTTCGCCGCGCTCGACGCGCAGAACCGCACCATCCTGCAAGAAGAGCTGGTGCGCATCTGGGAGCAGACCGGCAAGACCGTCGTCTATATCACCCATTCGATCGACGAGGCGCTCTTCCTCGGCGACCGCACCGCGGTCATGACGGCGCATCCCGGCCGCATCAAGGAGATCATCGACGTTCCGTTCCCGCATCCGCGCAATCTGATGGAGCTCTCCGTCTCCCCGCTCTTCGGCGAGCTGAAGCTCAGGATCTGGCGCGTGCTCGAGGAAGAGGTCAATCGCGCCCGCGCGAGCGAGGACGCGGCATGAGCATGACCGAGTCCGCCCGCCACGTCCGGCAGGAGCGCTTGCTTTATCTCTTATCGCCGATTGCGCTTCTGGTGTTGTGGGAGATCGCGATCCAGCTCGGCCTCGGCGACCGTCGCTTCGTCCCGGCGCCCTCCGATATCGCGGAGCGCTTCTGGCTCCTCACCGTCTCGGGCGAATTGCCGTGGGACACGCTCGTCACGCTCTGGCGCATCGTCGCGGGCTTTCTCGTCGGTGCCATTCCCGGCGTCGCGCTGGGGCTCTGGATGGCGATGTCGCGCGGCGTGCGTATCATCATCGATCCGCTGATCGCCGCGCTCTTCCCGATTCCGAAACTGGCGCTGATGCCGCTGATCCTCCTGGCCTTCGGCTTCGGCGAGACGTCGAAGGTCGTCGTCGTCGCGATCGGCGCCTTCTTCCCGGTGATCGTCAACGCCTATGCCGGTGCCGCCAATATCGAGAAGATCTATATCGACGTTGCGCGCAATTTCGGCGCCAGCCCACGCATCATGTTCACCCGGGTCGTTTTCTATGGCGCGCTGCCGCTGATCTTCGCGGGGCTTCGCATCTCGCTCGCGGTCGCCTTCGTGGTCCTGGTGGCGGCCGAGTTCGTCGCCTCCAAGACCGGCATCGGCTACCTGATCTGGAACTCGTGGGAGCTGCTGCAGGTCGAC
>CAYMNX010000345.1:0-2281 GCA_964391905.1 uncultured Rhizobiaceae bacterium | reverse complement strand
GTCCTGCCTTTGTGCTGTCTTAAGCCTTGTCGGAACCTTGAGCCTCGCTGCCCGCCGCAGCGTCCTCGTCATCCTCGCCCGCGAGCAACTCCTTGAGCGGCACCGCGCGGTCCGTCACCTGCGCCAGTTCCAGAATGAAATCGATGACCTTGTCCTCGTAAATCGGCGCGCGCAGGTTGTCGATCATCGCGGGATTGCTGCGGTAATATTCGATAACATGACGCTCCTGCCCGGGAAAGCGGCGCGCTTCCTCGGCGATTGCCCGATTCAGCTCGTCCTGGGTGACCGCTATATTGTTCCGGCTCCCCACTTCCGCAAGCACCAGCCCGAGACGAACGCGGCGCTCCGCAATATCGCGGTACTCGGCCTTGATTGCCGCCTCATCCTTGGGCGGCTCGGTCTCGGTTGCACCCGATTGCTTGCTGCGCTCGAGCTGTGCCTGATATTGGCGCCAGATCGTCTCGAGCTCGATATCGATCATCCCTTTCGGCACCTCGAAATGATGTCGCTCGGCCAAGCGGTCGAGCAGCGCCGTCTTGAGCTTCTGCCGGGCGATGCCCGCATAATCGCGCTCGATCCGCTCGCGCACGACCTTCCTTAGCTCTTCGAGATTTTCCATCCCGATCGCGGTCGCAAGCGATTCATCGATCGGTTGGGGAATGACCGCCTTGACCTCTTTCGCGGTGATCTTGAAATCGGCTTCCTTGCCGGCGAGCTCGGTATTGCCGTAATCGGCGGGGAAGGTGATCTTGATCGTCCTCTCCTCGCCAGCCTTCATGCCGACGATCTGGTCCTCGAAGCCTGGGACGAAGCCACCGCTGCCGAGCTCGAGCGCATAGTCCTTGGCGCTGCCGCCAGGAAATTCGACGCCGCCAACGAAGCCGACGAAATCCATGACGACGACATCGCCCTTCTCGGCGGGGCGATCGACGGTCTCGTTCTTGCGCCGCTGCTGCGCGATGCGCTCGAGCGCGCGGTCGATCTCTTCCTCGGGTACTTCGGGCTTCAGCCGCTCGAGCTGGATGTCCTTGAAATCGGCAAGCTCGATCTGCGGCAACACCTCGACCGCAAGCTTATATTGGAGGTCCGTGCCTTCGTTGAAGGACAGAATCTCGACTTTTGGCTGCAAGGCGGGGCGCAAATTGCGCTCGCGCATCGCCTCGTTCGAGCTGTCGGAGACGGTGCGCTCCAGGACCTCGCCCATCACCGATGTGCCGTAGCGCTTGCGCAGCACGGTCAAAGGCACCTTGCCGGGGCGGAAGCCCGGAAGGCGGATGGTGCGGCCGATCTCGGCGAGACGGTCGGTCACGCGGCGCTCGATATCGGCCGCCGCGACGACGACCGTCATCTCGTGTTTCAAACCTTCGGCGTTGGTCTCGGTGATTTGCATGTCCTTGGAGGCTCGTTTCCTCGACTGCTCAGCCAAACATGGTGCGGGCGGAGGGATTTGAACCCCCACGACTTGCGTCGCTGGAACCTAAATCCAGTGCGTCTACCAATTCCGCCACGCCCGCCCTTCGAATCTGGTGGTGAAATTCGGCGGCGCAGCGCGGCGGCCAGGATGCTTGCCGCCCGCCGCCGACGAAGGCGGGCTTCATAGCACAGCGCTTTCCGCAGTGGAAGATTGGCGGAAAGCGAGGTGCGCGGGCGCCGCCGCGGCGGCCGGGCGGCGCCCAGGCTCGGGATAAGTTCCGCCTCGTCCCGCGATTGGCGTGCTATTTCCGATGCTTCCTCAGGTTTTCAACAGCCGCGTAATTGCGGGGGAAGCGGTGACGCGCCCCTCGCCCGTATAGGCCTCGTGGTTCTGTTCGATGTCCGACAGGCGGTAGAGGTAATTGATCATGATGCCGGCGGATTGCTGCAACCCCTTGGGCGAGAGATCGCCGAGCCAATTGATGCGCTCGAGCCGCGCGCCGTTGCTCAAGTGGAAATGTGCGACCCCGTCGAGCGCGCGACCGCGTGGCGATTTCTCGTTGACGAGATAGCGCGCCGCAAGGCGCAGCAGCGGCGCCTTGAGCGCCTGGGCCACGGCGTCATCCTCGTACCAATGCGGACGGGCAAGGAGCGCGGTCAGGCTCTTTTCCGTGCCGGGCAACGCGTCGAGCGCCTTGCGCTCCGCCGGGGTCAAGAGGTCGTCGCCTTCCGCGGCGACGCGCGCCTCCAGCCAGGCACGCAAGCCCGGCATCGGCGAGAGCGTCGCATAGCGCGTGAGGTGGGGCAGCTCGGCGGCGAGCCGGTCGACTGCACGCTTGATGAGGAAGGCGCCGAAGCTGATGCCGGA
>CAYMNX010000344.1:0-7211 GCA_964391905.1 uncultured Rhizobiaceae bacterium | reverse complement strand
CGAGCTGGCAGATGACCGAGGCGACTTCCTCGACCTTGGGCCAGAGCGCGTGATTGGCTTTCGGCATCGCCTTGCGATTGGCCTCGGTGTCGATGATCGAGGGCGCCACCGCATTGACGAGAATTCCCTCCGCCACGACTTCGGCGGCGAGCGCCTGCGTCAGCGTTGCCACTCCTGCCTTGCTCGCCGCGTAAGCGGCCGAGCCCGCGGCCTGACGCGGCTCGAGTGCCGGCCGCGCCGAGACATTGACGATCCGGCCCCCGCCACCGCCAGCACGGCGGATCGCGCGCACCGCGGCCGAGCAGCAGAGAAAGCAGGTGACGAGGTTGGTGCGGATCATGCTCACGAGCTCCGCCTCGTCCGTATCAGCCACCGAAGCCGCGGCAAAGCCGCCGGCGAGATGGATCGAGGCCCACAGCTTCGGGATCGAATCATAGATGCGCGCCACCACCGTCTGCGACGCAAGATTGGCGCCGCCGATGAGATTGACCCGCTTATGGGTGCGGAAGCGGAAGTTCTGCTCCTCTTGCTCGACGTAATATGGGACGTGGCAATTGGCGCCGGCGGCGATCAGCTCGGCGACCACCGCCGTACCGAGCGCGCCCGTACCGCCGGTGATGATGATATGGCGATCGGTGAAATCGGTGGCCATCGCTTCCCCCTCCACTTGCGGCTTAGAAATCGGAACAACGGCCGTTGATTTCCCAATCGCCGTAGCGCGTCGGCTCCGGCCCTTTTGGGCCGCCGATCTCGCGCGGCTTTTCCGCTTCGGGCTTCTTCGCCGGCTGTTTCGCCGCGGGCGCGGAGGGTATTTCCGGTTTGGCCATATCCCTATATGACGCTGGCCGGCGCGTTTTGCCAAGCGCCGCGTCCCACTCTATAGGGGGCTCATGGACTTTTTATCGAGCGCGACAACCGCCGCAGTACCGACCCCCGATTGTGCGCGCTGCGGCAAGCCAACGCAGCTTTGCGTCTGCGCCGACATCGTGCCGATCGACAATCGCATCGCCCTCCTCATTCTGCAGCATCCGCAGGAAAAGGATCGCGAGCTCGGCACTGCCCGATTAACCACGCTCCACCTCCGGCGCGCCGCGCTCAAGATCGGCTTGAGCTGGCCGAGCCTGACGAAGGCGCTCGGCCGGCCGGTCGATCCAAAGCGCTGGGCGGTGCTCTATCTTGGCTCGGCATCGCGGGCCACTCTGCCACCGCCACGCGAGCTCGTGGCCATCGACAGCAAAGGCGCGCCGCTCCCGGATCAGGAGGCCGTGCTCGACGAAATCGAGGGAATCATCGTGCTGGATGGGAATTGGAGCCAGGCGAAAGCGTTGTGGTGGCGTAATCCTTGGGTGTTGAAGTGCCGGCGGATTGCGCTGAATCCGCAGCAGCGATCGCGTTATGGCAATTTGCGGCGCGAGCCCCGGCGCGAGGGCCTGTCAACGCTTGAAGCGGCAGCTCTCGCTCTCTCGCAGCTTGGGGCACAGCCGGAGATTGCAACCGCATTGACGCGAAGCTTCTCGGCTCTCCTCAAACGCTACCAAGCCGCTACCGAGCGAAATTGACGAGAGTGAGGCGGTTTCGCGTCAAAACTAAGAATGCTGCGGGCTATTGAAGCCCTGCCACATCGGCGCCAGCTTACGAAGATGCAGGGTTTTTCGGCCGTTCGCGGTATGGCTACCACCGTCACTGCACGAAGCGCAGCGCTCGATCTCATCGGCGCAGTGCTGCGGCAGCGGCATCCCCTCGATGAAGCGATTGAAGACCACGCCGGCATGGCCGAATTGCCGGCGCGCGATCGTGCGTTCGCGCGCTTGTTGGTCGCAACCGTTCTGCGTCGCCTCGGTCAGATCGATGGAATGATCGGGCATTGCCTCGAAAAGCCGTTACCGGCGCGCGCCGCCGCGACGCAAGATCTGCTGCGCATGGGATTGGCGCAACTGTTGTTCCTGCGCACGCCGCCGCATGCTGCCGTTGCGACCACGGTCGATCTCGCCGAGGCGCGCGGATTTCTTTCCTACAAAGGCCTCGTCAATGCCGTGCTGCGGCGGCTGAGCCAAGAAGGCGCGACATTGATGGCGAGCCAGGACGAGGCGCGCATCAACGTGCCGCAATGGCTATGGCGCAATTGGTCGGAAGCCTATGGCGAGCCGACGACGCGCGCGATCGCGAGCGCGCACCTGCATGAAGCGCCGCTCGACATCTCCGTTCGCAGCGATCCCGAGGGCTGGCGCGAGCGTCTCGATGCGATCCTGTTGCCGACCGGAAGTCTGCGCCGTCAGGGCGGCGGCGCAATTGCCAATCTTCCCGGCTATCACGATGCGGCATGGTGGGTTCAGGATGCAGCCGCGGCGCTCCCGGCGAAACTGTTGGGCAATGTCGCGGGCGAGACGGTGCTCGATCTCTGCGCGGCGCCAGGCGGCAAGACCGCGCAGCTCGCTGCCGCCGGCGCGCGCGTTATCGCCCTCGATCGGTCGCCGCGCCGGGTCGAGCGCCTCAATACCAACCTCTCGCGCTTGAAGCTCACCGCCGAGACGCACGTGGCCGACGCCATTCAATGGCGGCCGCAAGAGCCGTTGCGTTTTATCCTGCTCGATGCGCCCTGCACCGCGACCGGCGCGATCCGCCGCCATCCCGACGTGCCCCATCTCAAGACACCCGACGACGTGACCCGGCTCGCCAGCGTTCAGGAGCGACTCCTGGCCGCCGCCGTCGACATGCTGGCCCCTGGCGGCATGCTCGTCTATTGCACCTGCTCGCTCGAACCGCAGGAAGGCAAGCAGCAGATCGAGCGTCTGCTGGCCCAGGGCGCGCCGGTGAAGCGCATCCCGGTCGAGGCCGCGGAAATCGGTGGTTTGCGTGAATCAATCAGCGCCGAAGGCGACCTGCGCACACTGCCTTGCCACTTGGCCGACAAGGACGGCCTCGACGGATTCTTCGCCGCCCGGCTCGTGCGCAAGTGACCCCCGGCTAGGCATCCGGCGCGCTTGACAGGGCACGCCGCGCCATGTCTTGTTCGCCCCATGAAAAACGAACAACCGCTGCTCAATTGGCCCAAGGAAGGCCCGACCCGCGCTCCCTATCGGGTCATGAACGACCCGGAGATCTACCGCCTCGAGCAGGAGCGCATCTTCCGCGGGCCGACTTGGCATTATCTCTGCCTTGACGCCGAAATCCCCGAGCCCGGCGACTATCGCACCAGCTTCATCGGCGAGATCCCCATCATCGTGGCACGCGACGCGGATGGTTCGATCAACGCCATGGTCAATCGCTGCGCCCATAAGGGCGCGCTGCTTTGCATCGAGCCTTGCGGCAAGAAGAAGGAATTCGCCTGCGTCTATCACGCCTGGACCTACGATCTCAAAGGCAACTTGACGTCCGTCGCCTTCCAGAAGGGGCTCGCGGGCGCGGGCGGCATGCCGCCGGATTTCGATTTGAAGAAGCATGGGCTCGAGCGCGTGCGCATCGAGAATTTCTGCGGCCTCGTCTTCGGCACGTTCAGCGACGCGGTCGAGGATGTGGAAACACATCTCGGCCCCGAGATGACAGCGCAGGTCAAGCGCGTCTTCAACCGGCCGATCGAGGTGCTGGGCTATTATCACCAGCTTCTACCCAACAACTGGAAGCTCTATATGGAGAATTCGCGCGATCCCTATCACGCGACCATTCTCCACGCCTTCTACGCCACCTTTAAGCTCAACCGACTGTCGATGCTGGGTGGTGTCGCGCTCGGCCATAATGGCTGGCACAATCTGCTCTACTCCGCCGCCTCGCGCGACATTCAAAAGGACAACTACCAGGGCAAAGGCCTACGCTCGGTGATCGAGGATGTGGGCCTTGCCGATTCCTCGTTCCTCACGCGGCTTCAGGAATTCGACGACGGCGTTACCATCGCGATCCAGTCGATCTTCCCGACCTGCAACATTCAGCAGATCTACAATACCTTGGCGATCCGCCAGACCGTGCCGCTCGGCCTCACCAAGGCCGAGCTCCATTGGACCTGCTTCGGCTACAAGGATGACGATGCCGAGCTGCGGCAAATGCGCCAGCTGCAATCGAACCTCATTGGACCGGCCGGCTACGTCTCGATGGAGGACGGGTCGGTCGGCGGCTACGTCCAGCGCGGGATCGCCGGCGCGCCCGAGGGCGCGGCGGCGGTCATGGAGATGGGCGGCCGCGACATCAAGCAATCCCCTGGCGTGCGCGCCACGGAGACGGCGCTGCGCGGCTTTTGGCAGGGCTATCGCGATCTGATGGGATTTTGATCCATGTCCGTCATCGACGAGACGGTGCGGCGCCAGGTCGAGGAGCTCAACACCCGGTATATCCGCGCCATAGACGACGATCGGCTCGAGGCTTGGCCCGATCTCTTCACCGAGAAATGCCTCTACAAGATCGTGACGCGCGAGAATTTCGATCGCGGCTTTGCGCTGCCGCTGATGGAATGCGCGAGCCGCGGGATGCTGCTCGATCGTGTCACCGGCTATCGCCGCGTCAATGTGTACGAGCCGCAGCGCTATACGCATATGCTGTCGGGGCTCGTCATCGAGCCGGTCGATGCGGCGCATGTCGCCTGCAAGCAGAATTACGCGGTGATCCGCACCATGGTTACCGGCGAGATGACGATCTTCTCGGCCGGCGTCTATCACGACCGCGTCGAGCTCGATGCGGAAGGCGCGAAATTCGTCGAGCGCATCGTGGTGCAGGAATCGCGCCGGGTCGACACGCTGCTCGTGATTCCGCTCTGAGCATGGCCGCGTCGGACTATCTGACGCTGACCGACGTCGAGGCCGCGTTCCTTGAAGCCGCGGCCGACACGATTATTCCGGCCGACGCATTGTCACCCGCAGCAAGCGAATGCGGCGTCATCGATTTCATCGATTGCGAGCTGGCGGGTCCCTATGGCGAGGGGGCGCGGCTCTATCGCGACGGGCCGATCCTGAAAGGCAAGCCCGAGCACGGCTATCAGCTGGGCCTTGCCCCGCGCGAATTCTTCGCCCGCGGCATCGCCGCCGCCGAGGCATGGACGAAGCAAAGCTTCGGCCGTCCCTTTGCCGAGCTCGGCGAGGCGGACCGCGGCGCGGCACTTCAGGCGATGGAGCAGGGTAAGGCGCAGTTTGCTGATTTCGAATCGCGCGAATTCTTCGAGGCGCTTCTCGCCATCGTGATGGAGGGGTTCTTCGCCGATCCCTATTACGGCGGCAATCGCGGGCTCGCCGGCTGGAAAATGGTGGGCTATCCCGGCCTCATGGCGGATTATCAAGCGGCGATCGAGACCTATCGCGCCAAGCGCTACATGGCGCAGCCGCGCTCGATCGGCGATTTCGCCTGAGAGGCAGCCTTGGCCACGCGGCTCCAGGAGGTCGATGCGGTGATCGTCGGCATCGGCTGGACCGGCAGCATCCTGGCGCGCGAGCTGACCAAGGCCGGGCTTCAGGTCGTCGGGCTCGAACGCGGCAAGAAGCGCTCTCCCGAGATCGATTTCGCGCTCCCCCACATTCGCGACGAGCTGAAGTATCACGTGCGGCAGGAGCTGGTGCAGGACCCGGCGCTCGAGACGATCACGATGCGGCACGAGGTGACCGAGACGGCGCTGCCGTTGCGTCGCTTCGGCGCTTTCATGCCGGGCATGGGATTGGGCGGCGCGGGCACGATCTGGAACGGCATGACCTGGCGCTTCCTGCCTTTCGATCACCAGCTGCGCAGCAACATCATCGCACGCTACGGCAAGGCGGCGCTCGCCGAAGAGATGACAATCGCCGATTGGGCGATGAGCTATGAGGAGCTCGAGCCCTATTACGACCGCTTCGAGAAGCTCTGCGGCACGTCCGGCAAGGCCGGCAATCTGCGCGGCGACATTATGCCGGGCGGAAATCCTTTCGAGGGGCCGCGGGCCAATGAGTATCCCAACCCGCCGCTCGCTCGATCCCATGCCGGCGCGCTCTTCGCGGCGGCCGCCCAGGACCTCGGCTATCATCCCTATCCGACGCCTTCGGCCAATCTCAGCGCCGAATACCGCAATCCCGAGGGCCTCATCCTCAATCCCACGCTCTTCTGCGGCCATTGCGACCGCTTCGGCTGCGCGACCAATTCGAAGGCGAGCCCGCATTCGACGATCCTGCCGGTGCTGCTCGACGATCCGCGCTTCGATCTGCGCACCGATTCCTGGGTGACCGAGCTCGTCTATGACAAACCCGACCGCAAGGTAACAGGCGTGCGCTATGTCGATATGACGAACGGCACCGAATACGAGCAGCCGGCGGGGCTCGTCGCGCTGTGCGCTTATCCTTTCACCAATACCAAGCTGATGCTGCTGTCGCAGATCGGCGAGCCCTACGATCCGATCACCGGCAAGGGCGCCGTCGGCAGGAACTACTGCTACCAGGTCACCGGCAATGTGGCGGTCTTCTTCGAGAAAGAAGAGATCAACCCGTTCATGGCGTCGGGCGCCAATCAGATGAATATCGACGATTTCAACGGCGATAATTTCGATCATGGCGGGCTCGGATTTTTCGGCGGCGCGCTCATCTTCGCGGGACCCGTGCATGGCCGGCCGATCACGGGGCGCCTGACGCCGCCCGGCACGCCGCGCTGGGGCCGTGTGTGGAAGGAGGCGACCGCCAAATGGTACAATCACGCCTTCACGATTCACGCTTCGGGCGCGAATTTCGCGCATCGCCACAATTATCTCGATCTCGATCCGATCTACCGCGACCGGCTGGGCCGGCCGCTCATCCGCATGACCTATAATTTCCGCGATAACGATCTGAAGCTTTCGGCCTACACCACGGCGAAAGCGGCCGAAATCGCCAAGGCAATGAATCCGACCATTCTCGGCACGCCCATGCCGCGGCGCGGGAATTTCAACGTCGTGCCTTACCAGTCGACGCACAATACCGGCGGTACGATCATGGGCACGGACCCGAGGACCAGCGTCGTCAACCGTTACTTGCAATCCTGGGACGCCGATAACCTCTTCATCCTTGGCGCCTCGACCTTCCCGCAAAATCCTGGCCATCCGCCGACCGGACCTGTCGGCGCGCTCACCTATTGGGCGGCGGAAGCGATCACGACCCGTTATCTCCGATCACCCGGCCCGCTGGTGCCTGCGTAGCGTGGTCCGGCAGCCATCGATGAAAATGTGTGGCGGGTGCCACAGTTTCGCAGCGGCGCGCTGCTTATCCTCCGCTGCAACGACTTACCGCCGGGGATGAACG
>CAYMNX010000343.1:0-3358 GCA_964391905.1 uncultured Rhizobiaceae bacterium | reverse complement strand
GCGGCGTGTCTCGGGCGCCGCGCTCAGACGCGCGCGGCTTCGCGCTCTCCCGCATAGGGCACCGCGCTTCCGCTGCGCGCTTGCGCGGCGGCGATATCGGCGAGCATCGGCAGCTCGATGATGAAGAAGGTGGCGCCGCCGCGGGAGGTGATCGCATTCACCGCGGCACCGGCCTGGACGAACATATAGGTGCCTTGATCCTTGGTCTTGCCGCCGAGCCAGCTTTTGCCGTCGTAGTCGATACTGCCGTCGATGAGATAGCGGATCTCCGCGTCCGCCTCGATGCGCGCCGGAATCTCGGCGCCGGGATCGAGCCGCATCAGCCGGACGCCCGAGCCACCGAACGTGCCGAGACGCTTATGCGCGACGCCGGCGAGGGTGCGATCGCCGATCCAGGGATGGCCCTGCGGCCGCATCACGATCGGCTTCTCGAACCGGCCTTCCGGGAAATCGATCTTCTGTCCCGTCAGATACTCGACGCAGGCGGCATGAGAGTCGCGATTGATCTTGCGGCCATCGGGAAGGATCTTGGTGTAGATCCCGTCCTTGAAGGTGCCGCCCTCGGCCTTCAACGCCTTCGTCGCATTGCGCAGCTGCTCATGCGTCAAATAGGGAAGCCCGGAGAGGCCCTGGAACTGCAGGCCCAAGCCGATCGTCGGCTCTTCCTGCATCTGCGGCCCGTAATAGACGCCTTCGGGATAGAAGCCGCATTCGCCCGGCTCCAGGAAACCGTCCTCGATCATGCGCCGGCCCTCGAGCGCATAGCGATACTGGTCGAAAGTATGGCGATGGCGCGGCGTGCCATAGCCCGTATCATAGGAATTCCACGAAAATTCCAGCTGCACGCCGGGAACGCCGCTGTCCAAGGGAAACTGCTTGACTTGCATGCGGCCCTCGCGGCCGATTCCCGCCTCGACGAGTTGGACCTCGGCGATCGACATGATGGTGACGGTTGGCTTCATCGCATTCACTCCCCAAGCGGCACGGGGCTCTTGCTCGAAGGGGCGTGCCTCCCCCTTATAAGTAGAATAAGTAGACCAGATCGCGGCGCCGCTGACAACGCGCGCGGCGACGACGGCTGCACCCCTCGTCGCGCGCCATCCGCATCGTGCTTATGAGCGCGATCGCGGGGGCGCTGCCGTTTTCGACGATAGGCCTCACGCGCGCGTTACCGCCGATACTCCGATCGCTCTAATCTGCATCACAACGTTTCTCAATAAAGTTGATCAAGCGTGACCAGCGCGTGATCCCGTGCAACGTGGCGCGACCGCTCAGGCAACTCCGCGCTATTTTTTTTTGTTACGCGACCATACCCGTGTGAGCCAAAAAGATGGCCCCCTTGCCTCGTGATCCCGAAGATGACGCACTGACGCTCGCGGCCTTGATGCAGTGGCAGCGGGCGCGTCCCGATGCTGCCATCGTCGTCGCTGCCGCCGACCGCGGCAGGCCCGGCGAGCCGCTCGATATCGGCCTGCGCCTCAGCAACCACAGCGCGGTTCACCTCGTCGGTATTTCGATGGCGCTCATCAACGCCGCGATCGAGGATATCGAAGCGCATGAGCGTCCCAATCTCGCCGTTCTCCAGCGCTTGCGCACGGCCATGGCGCAGCTGAGCGGCGCGCCCGGCGACGCGCCACCCCGCGCCGACGGCAAGCACCGGCGACACCGCTGAGCGGCGGTGCGACGCGGAGCGGCTCAGGATCGCGGTTTCGGCTTCTTCTTCGCGGTGGCGTCCAGCATCGCGGCTTCGCGCTCCAACGCCTCGGCGAGCTCGATCAGCCGCCGGTCGGTGCGCGTGCCTCCTTCGGTCTTGATGCTGGCGGCGCGGCGGCAAAGAGCGGCTTTCTGTCGAAGATCGCGCGCATCGCTCATGCCGCGAGGTTCTACCGCGTCCTCATGTCGACTTGATGTCGGTTGCGTTTCAGCCGCAATGACGGCGCGATTTTCGCCCCGCTCAATGCGGGTTCGACCGGCTCAGCGACGGGTTGCCCGGCGGATAGGTGGTGATCGTCGAGTGGTCGGTATAGGTGCCGAAAGGCCCGGTGCGATAGGTCGTGACCGTATCCCGCTCATGGCCGCCGGCATCGAGGCTGCGCTCGACCGTGCTGGGCGGCGGCCCGGCAGCGGCAGGCGGCGTGAAGACCGGCATCGACGGCGTCGGGGTCGGCACCGCCGGCGCGACCTGCGCGAGCGCAGCGCCGGCCGCGGCAAGCAAAGTCACTACGCTTAAGGGAAAATGCCACTTCATCGGGGCTGTCCTCGGAATTGACGAATTGCAGAGCCCCCTGTCCTCTCCCCGATATGGGAGATGTCGGACCCAAGACAACCCGCAACGTCGCGCGCGGCTTGCCCGCAAATCCGGTTGACGAAACAGCCCCGGCGCCATCCGATGCCGTGAGTTCGAGGCCGGAGACGATTTTGCAGATCCTGCTGGTCGAGGATGATACCGAGACCGCCGACGCTCACGCCGCCGATGCGATCGACGGGCGCCCGGGCTAGTATCGGTCGCCCATGGCTTACACCCGCACCTTCCCCGTAACTCCGCGCGCCCGCCGCCCGCGGCGGCGGCGCTTCGATGCCGCGCGCTTGCTGAAACGGATGTGGCGCTGGCGACGCGGCGTCGCGGCGATATGGCGCCGCGCCCATCTCTCGATCAAGCTGACGGTCGCGGCCGCGCTTCTCGTCATGCTCTGGGCGATCGTCAATCTCGCCTATCACGTCATCCGGAAGCCGACCGAGCTCTTCTATCCGGTGAGCGGCGCGCTGGCGAAGCCGCCGGCCGAGACCTGGCGCCAATACGGCGCGCTCTTCCGCCACTACGCGACGGCGACGATCAGCCCCGAGCTGCTCGCGGCGCTGGCGCAGGTCGAGAGCGCGGGCGATCCGGTGGCGCGGACCTATTGGCGCTGGCGCTTCAGCTGGAATCCGCTGAAGCTTTATCAGCCGGCCTCGAGCGCCGTCGGCATGTATCAGATGACCGACCCGGCCTTCGCCGAGGCGCGGCATTACTGCATCCGCCATCACGCCGTGGTTGCGGACGGCCCCTGGTATGACGGGCATTCATGCTGGCTCAACAGCTTCTACACGCGCATCATCCCGAGCCACGCGATCGAGCTCACCGCCGTCTATCTCGACCGCAACGTCGCGAGCCTCCTCGCGCGCCACGGCGTCGCCGCGACACCGCAGCAAAAGGAGACATTGGCGGCTCTCATCCATCTCTGCGGCGCCGGGCCCGCCGAGTCCTATCTGCGGCACGGCTTCCGCCTGGGGCCGGGCGAGCGCTGCGGCGATCACGAGGCCGCGGTCTATCTGGCGCGCGTCAATACGGCGAAGCGCGCGTTCCATCGACTCGCCGCCG
>CAYMNX010000342.1:0-2478 GCA_964391905.1 uncultured Rhizobiaceae bacterium | reverse complement strand
CGCCCGATCGTTCGCCCGCTCAGGTCTTTCGCGCTGGCAATGGCGAGGTCGGGACGGCTCACGAGGCTCGAATGCGGGTCGCGCTTGTCGAGATAAGCGACGTTCGCGATGGCAACGAGGTCGAGCCCGCCGTCATTGGCCAGCAGCAACAGCGGCGGGGAGATCGAGGCGATCTGAAGGCTCCCGGATTGCAGTGCCGGCGGTCCGAGCGCCGTGGTGGCAAGGCTGCTGAGCGTCACATCGAGCCCGTGCCGCTCGAAAATGCCGGCATCTTTCGCCACCAACACCGGCAGGAAATCCGAGGTCATCGAATAGCTGACATTGAGCTTCGTCAAAGGCTGGCCGAAGACAGGCGTCGCGAGGCAGAAACTCGCCGCCAGCAGAAAGCGTCCGATCACGCGCATCGAAGCGATCCTCGGCTTTCTTGCCCTGTGCGACAATCGAATGAAGCCGAAGCGAGCGAAGGCGGCAGGGGATCCGCGCGCTCCATGATCGCGATGATTGGCCGTTGGCGCATCTTCCCCCTCCCGCAGCGGCAGCGGATCGATGTCCGCGCTTCGTGTGGCGAGAAATAGAGGCTTGCGCGCGACGCGGCAAGCTCATTGAGCTCAGGGCGCGCCGCTTTCTTAAAGCTTTAAAGGCAGCCGAGGGTCAGCGCGCTCTTGCCGTAGGCGGGCGCCGATTCATCGAGATAGAGGCCGCGATGCGTCGACACCGCGATGAGGTCGCGTAGTTGGCGCTGCAAGGGATTGGCATTGAAGATCGCGTGGCCACCCGCGGCGGCGAAAAGCGCCTGTACCGCCTCGAGCACCATACGGCCGATGAAGCCGGCTTGGAACCGCGCTTTCGCTTTCTCATGCGTGCTGAGCGCGCCACCGCTCTCGAGCACATCCACCCAGCGGCGCAGCGATGCCGCAAGGAGCGCGGCGGCCGCCTCGATTTGCGCGCTCGCTTTGGCAAGGCCGAATTGCGTGCTGCCTTGCTCCGCGATGGCGACGCCGCGGCCCGCGCGCTGGCGCGTATGCTGCAGGTAGGTCGCGAGGAAAGCCTCGCCAATGCCGACGGCCAGCGCGGCGAAGCCCAAAGCCGCGACCGAGGCGCGCGGCGTGCGAAAGACGGCAGCGCGGTTGACCGCCGTTCCCGGCCCGGTGCCGTCATCGCTGTGGACATGATCTTGGAACCGATGTGCCGGAACGAAGAGTTCGGCGACCGTGAAGCTTTTGCTCCCGGTTCCGGCGAGACCCGCCACATGCCAGTCATCGATGATCTCGCTTTCATCACGGCGGATCAGGAAGTCGTAATAGCGCGGCGGCTTGCCATCCTGCTCGAGAACGGCCCCGCATAGGAGCCATTGCACATGGTCAATGCCGCTCGCAAAACCGAACCGGCCGGAGAGGATCGCGCCGCCCGCGACCGGACGCGCCTTGCCCGACGGAGCGACGCTCGCGGCGATCCGCGTATCGTGATCCTTGCCCCAAACCTCTTCCTGCGCTTCGGGCGCAAAGGCGCCCACGAGTTGCGTATGGTCGTTGAGCACGTTGGCGACCCAAGCCTGCGAAGCGCAGCCATGAGCGAGGATGCGATTGACCTCGGAGAGCACATCCCAGCCATATTCGAAGCCGCCGAAGCGCGCCGGGCGGCAGATTTGCAAAAGCCCGCTCCGGGCGAGGTCGTCGATCGTCTCGGCCGGGCAGCGGCGCAGTGCCTCGCAATGTGTCGCCCGCTCGGTCAGCACCGGGACTAGCGCTTCCGCGCGGCGATAAAGCTCCTGCGGACTTGGTCGGGTGCGGTCGGCCATTCCCCCCATCCTGCGCGCGCCTTCTATGGCAGCACCATCGGATGCCGCTAAGTGCCGCGGTTTTCCGGCTCGCCGATAGGTGAATTTCGCGCTAGACTGCGCGTCGCGGCGCGCCCGCAGCGGCCTTTCGGGGTCATAGCTCAGTTGGGAGAGCGCTACAATGGCATTGTAGAGGTCCGGGGTTCGAATCCCCGTGGCTCCACCATTAGCGGGTGCGGTTACAAACGCCGCACCTGCGCATCGCGCGCCGAAGGGGTCGGGACTTGGTCCCGGCCCCTTTCGTCTTTTTGGGCCGAAGAGTTTTGAAACGTTGACGTATCGTTGTGATACGGTTACGTTTCATAGTGATTGAGGCTATCGAAGCGAGGAGGAAACGCCATGGCCGCTTGCTTTCGCTACATCGTCAATGATGTGAATGCCGCGATCGAGTTCTATACAAAGCAGCTCGGATTCAAGCTCGAGATGCATCCGGCGCCGCCCTTCGCCGAGATATCGCGCGGCGATATGCATCTTTATCTCTCGCAGCCTTTTCGCGGTGGTGGCGGCGCGCCGATGCCCTCGGGCGAGGTACAAAAACCCGGCGGCTGGAATCGGATTCATCTCGTCGTCGATGATCTGGACGGGATGATCGCGAAGCTCAAAGAAGCCGACGCGCATTTCCGTAACGAGGTCGTGCAAGG
>CAYMNX010000341.1:0-6326 GCA_964391905.1 uncultured Rhizobiaceae bacterium | reverse complement strand
CGACCGCGATCACCGGCACCGTCACCGCCTTCTTCACGCCAGCGGCATAGTCGAGAAAGGTCGCCTCCGGATAGGCCATGGGCGGAATCTGCCGCGCCGCCGAAGGCAGCGAGCGGTAATGGCCGGCGGCGATATGGAGCGCGTCGGCGCCCGCCTCGGCGGCCCAGATCGCGACCTGCCTTCCTTCGGCCCATGGCATTCCTTGCGGGAAATAATCCTCGACCGAGAGGCGATAGATGACCGCCATGCCGGGGACCGCCGCCTTGACCGCGCGCAGCACCTCGAGCCCGAAGCGCGCGCGGTTCTCGAGCAAGCCGCCATATTCGTCGCGGCGCCGATTCTCGAACGGCGTCAGAAATTGCGAAATGAGATAGCCATGCGCCGCGTGGATCTCGACGCAATCGAAGCCTGCCTGCTGGGCGCGCCGCGCCGCGGCGGCGAAAGCGGCGACGCATTGCGCGATGCGCGCCTTCGTCATCTCTTCGGGAATGATGGTCTCGAAGGTGGTCTCGAAGACGGGATGCGGAATCGCCGATGGCGCAACCGGCGTCTCGCCGCAAATATCGCGGCGCGTGTGACCGCCGCCGTGCCCCAGCTGAATCGACGCCTTGGCGCCGCCCGCGTGAATCGCGCTCGCGAGAAACTGCAAGCCCGGGATGAAGCGATCATCATAGATGCCGAGCTCGCGGCGGCGATGGCGTCCCGCTTTTTCGGGCGAGGCCATCTCCACGGTGATGAGGCCGGTGCCACCGCGCACCCGCGCCATGTAATAGGCGACGGTGTCGTCGGTGACGAAGCCTTCCTCGGTCGCGGTACGCGTCGTCATCGGCGGCATCACGATCCGGTTCTTCACTTCGACCGGTCCGATCCGCGCCGGCGTGAGAAGAATGCTCGCCACCCGTCACTCGCCCGCTATCGACGCTTTCCGCCCCGCCGTCACCGCGCTTCGCCCGGCTCAGAGCGATGCGAGCTTCGGCATCACCTCTTTGGCAAAAAGCCGTTGCGTGCGCAGCGCATGCTCGAGCGCCATATTGCCGAAGAACATCGCGAAATTCATGTGATTGACGCCGATTTCCTTCGCCTGTCGCTCGATCGCGGCGCGCACGGTGTCGGGGGTCCCGGCAATGATCGTGCCTGCCTTCGCTGCATTGTCAAAGCCGGCGACGATGTTATGCGCGTAGTTGATCGTGTTCACGTTCCGGTTCAAGAGCCACATAATCTTTTCATGGTGCTGCTCATGCGCGGGCGCGGCGATCTTTCGCGCATCCTCGTCCGTGTCGGCGATGACGAGCTGGCGATTGACCGCCATCACCACGCCGCCAGAAATTTCGGGTTTCGGATGCGCCGGCCCGGTCCCGCGCTTGGCATAGGCGTCCTTATAGGCGTCGATATTCTTCTTCGCCGTCTCGACCGAGCCGAGCGTGCCGAAATGGAGGCCGCGCTCGCCGGCCCAGCGCGAGCCGAATTCGGCCGAGGACGCGTACCAGATCGGCGGATAGGGCTTCTGCAGCGGCTTCAGCGCCATCGGCACGTTCGCATAGCTGAAGAACGGGCCTTCGTGATTGAGCACGTCGCTGGTAAAGCCTTTGAGGAGGCAGTCATAGGCGTCGAGGAAGATGTCGCGCGACTGATCGTGCTTCACCTTGTGGAAATTGAGCTCGAAGGGCGAAACGCCGCGGCCGATGCCGACATCGAGCCGGCCATGGCTCAGATGGTCGAGCATCGCCAGCTCCTCGAGGAGCCTGAGCGGCGTATAAAGCGGCAGGAGGAAGACGAGCGCGCCCAATCGCATCTGCTTGGTCGCTCGCGCCGCGGCGCCGAGGAAGACGCCCGGATGCGGCACCATGTTGAGCGGGGTGCCGTGGTGCTCGGCGACCTGGAAGTTGTAGA
Organism: uncultured Rhizobiaceae bacterium; assembly: GCA_964391905.1. GTDB lineage: Bacteria > Pseudomonadota > Alphaproteobacteria > ATCC43930 > CGMCC-115725 > CAIKMD01. The sequence goes on along the minus strand of CAYMNX010000341.1, from coordinate 4,436 downwards.
ACCCCGCCTCGTCGGCCGCGGCCACGAATTGCAGCCGCTCGTCGAATTGCTTGGCGAGAGGCCGGTCGTTCTGGTCAACGTGGTCGAAGAGACCGAAGCGCATAGCTGTATTCCCTTTCCGCAGGCTTCCCAATGGCAGACTAAGCGGCAAATGTCACAGACGCCAGTTCAAAGCCACCGCTATTGGCAATCTCGATGGCTCTATTAGAATTATACTTGGGTGACACGAGGACGAGGACGGCCATGCTGACCGAAGCGAACAACCGGACATTAACCCAAACCAGCGCCGGCACGCCGATGGGCGATCTGCTGCGCCGCTATTGGTATCCGATCGCGGCCGTCACCGAGCTCGAGGAAAAGGCGACGAAGCGGGTGCGGCTTTTGAGCGAGAACCTTGTCCTCTACAAGGATCTCGGCGGCCGCTACGGTCTCGTCGATCGCCATTGCCCGCATCGCCGCGCCGACATGTCTTTCGGCTTCGTCGAGGAATGCGGCTTGCGCTGCCATTACCATGGCTGGCTCTTCAACGAGGAAGGACGCTGCACCGAGCAGCCCTTCGACGACACCGTCGATCCCAATTCGCGCTACAAGGACAAGACGCCGATCAAGGCCTATCCCGTCGAAGCGAAGGCCGGCTTGCTTTGGGCCTATCTCGGTCCAAAACCGGCGCCACTGCTGCCGGATTGGGAGCCGTTCAATTGGAAGAACGGCTTCGTCCAGATCGTCTTCTCCGACATCCCGTGCAATTGGTTCCAATGCCAGGAGAACTCGATCGATCCCGTGCATTTCGAATGGATGCACGCGAATTGGGGCGGCGTACGGCTCAAAGGCAAGACCGGACCTTACGGCGCCAAGCATATCAAGGTCGGGTTCGATGAATTCGAGTACGGCTTCGTCTATCGCCGCGTTCGCGAAGACACGGACGAGAACAATCCGCTTTGGACCACGGGGCGCGTGTGCCTTTGGCCCAACTGCCTTTTCACCGGCGGCCATTTCGAATGGCGCGTGCCGGTCGATGACGAGAATACGCTGAGCGTCGGCTGGTTCTTCAATCGCGTGCCGAAGGATCGCGAGCCTTATGTGCAGAATTCCATCCCTTATTGGTACGGACCCGTGACCGACGAGAAGGGCGAATGGCTGACCGGCGGCGTCATGAATCAGGACTTCGCCGCCTGGATCGGACAGGGCAAGATCGCCGATCGCACGCAAGAGCATCTGGCACGCAGCGATCGCGGCATCACCATGATCCGCAACCGCTTCTTCGAGGATCTCGAGACCATCGCCAAGGGCGGCGATCCCAAGGCCGTGATCCGCGATCCCAAGGTCAATCGGGACGTGCAGCTGCCGATCGTCGGCAAGAAGCAATTCGTCGAGGGCTTCACCCGCGAGCAACTGATGACCTCGAGCGTCTTCGACAATGTCACGCCGACCCGCTTCGTCTTCCAGCAAGGCCAGCCCGCCCATGTGAAGCGTGCCTATGAGGAGGCGATGGGCCTCAAAATGGATGACGACTTTATACTTTCCGATTCGCTCTCCGGCATTCGGCGCACGGTCAGGCCCGACGGCTCGCCCCGCTGAATAATCAGCGCGCGGCCGGCACCGTCTCCTGCAAGCCGACAAGGCTCGCCAGCGTCGCGTGATCGGCGGCAAGAGCAGCGCTGGCGCCCTGCCAGACGATCTGGCCCTTGTCGAGAACGATCGCCTTCTCGGTCATTTCGAGGGCGATATCGACTTGCTGCTCGACGAGAACGGTCGCGATGCGGCTTTCGCGGCGCAGGCGCGTGAGGGCCGCCACCAGCGTATCGATGATCACGGGCGCCAGGCCCTCAAAAGGCTCATCGAGCAGCAAGAGCTTCGGGTTGCCGACCAACGCGCGCCCGACCGCCAGCATTTGCTGCTCGCCGCCGGAGAGCTGATTGCCGTAATTGCGGCGCCGCTCCGCGAGCCGCGGAAAGAGGTCGTAGACGCGGTCGCGCGTCCATTCGCCGGGCCGCGTCGCGACGCGAAGATTTTCATCGACGGTCAAGGACGGAAAGATCTCGCGCTCCTGCGACACATAGCCGATACCCGCGTCGACGCGGCGGTGCGTCTCGAGCGCCGTTATGTCGCGGCTGTCGAAGAGGAGCCGGCCGCTGCGCAGCACGGTGAGGCCCATGATCGTCATCAAGAGCGTCGTCTTGCCGACGCCGTTACGCCCGAGCAGCGCCCAAGCCTCATTGGCGCCGAGCGCCGCCGTGATGCGCTCGAGCACCACCGTGTCGCGATAGCCCGCCGTTACCCCGTCGAGCTGCAGCAGCTCAGCCATGGTGGCGCGCCCCAAGATAGACGTCGCGCACGCGCGGGTCGGCGCGGATTTCGGCGACCGATCCCTCGGTCAGGACCTTCCCTTCGACCAGCACCGTGATCCGCTGCGCCAGGCGAAAGACGAGGCTCATATCGTGCTCGATGACAAGGGTGCTGAGCCCTTCGGGCAAGCGCAGCAAGAGATCAAGCAGCGCGCCGCGGTCCGATGCGGCCAGCCCCGCCGCCGGCTCGTCGAGCAGCAAGGTCTTGGGCTCGAGCGCGAGCACGAGCGCGATCTCGACGAGCCGGCGCTGGCCGTAGGGCAGGTCGGCGACGCGCCTCGCCGCGAGATCGAGCAAGCCGACGCGATGGAGCAACGCCGCGGCGTCGTCGAGGAGTCCGGCATGACGCTGCAGACTGCCCCAGAGGCGATGATCGAGGCCCAATCGTGCCGCGAAGGCGAGTCCGACATTCTCGGCAACGGTGAGGCTTGGAAACAGCGAGCTGATCTGGAACGTGCGCGCGAGACCCAAGGCGACGCGGCGCTCGGGCGAGAGATGCGTGATCTCGGTACCGGCGAGGTAAATGCGCCCGGCGGAGGGGCGAAGCAAGCCGCTGACCATATGGACGAGCGTCGTCTTGCCGGCGCCGTTCGGCCCGATCAGCGCATGGCGCGCCCCCGCCGCCAAGGTCAGCGATATGTCTCGCGAGACCTGCAAGCCGCCGAAATTCTTCGAGATGCCGTCGATGACGAGGGCCGGCTCGCTCATCGATCGCTCCAGGGCTTGCCGAGGCGCTCCGCCCACTCGCTCACGAGGCCGACGATCCCTTGCGGCGCAAAGCGGACGACGACGATCAGCAAGGCGCCGATCGCGAAGAGCCAATTGAAGGGATCGATCGCCGCCGCGCGGTCGGAGAGAACGACGAAGATCGTCGCGCCGACGATCGCGCCATAGAGATTGCCGGTGCCGCCTAGGATCAGCATCACCAACGCGTTGCCGGAGAGAAGGAAGGCGAGGCTGTCGAGGCCGACGAGCTTCGTTACCTGGGCCGAGAGCGCGCCGGCGATTGCCGCGAGCGCACCCGAAATACAATAGAGCGTGACGAGGCGCACGAGAACGTTGACGCCGAGCATGCGCATGCGCACGGGGTTGTCGCGGATGCCCTTGATCGCGAGGCCGAAAGGCGAGTTGACCACCGCCTTGCAGATGAAGAAGACGACGGCGACGACGCCGAGCGCGTACCAATAGGCAGTGTGTCCGGCGAGATCGAAGCGAAAGATGCCGAAGATCGGACTGATCTTGAAGCCGAAGAGACCGTCGGCGCCGCCCGTGATCGGCTTCATCAGGTTGGCATTGGCGAGCTCGTGGAGCATGGTTGCGACCGCCAAGGTCAGCATGACGAGCGTCAATCCGCGCGTTCGCAGGACCAGCGGCCCGGTCAGGAGCCCGGTCAGCGCGCCGATAAGGGCGGCGAAGAGAAGGCCGACGATGGGATCGCTCGAGACATACATCGCGAAGAGACCGGCCGCATAGGCACCCATGCCGAAAAACGCGACATGGCCGAGGGAATCGATGCCGCCATAGCCGAGCGCCAGATCGAGCGACAAGGCGAAGGCGACCTGAATCATCACCTGCGTGCCGAGCGGCAGATAGCGATTGGCGACGAAGTACATCGCAACCGCGACGAGGAAAGGCAGCGCGTCGATCCACGACAGGCGATGGCGCGTCAATCCCGCGCGAACGGCTTCTGGCGCTGCGAGCGTCGTCGGCGTCATCGCTTCAAGCCCGCACGAACACGCCTTGCGGACGCCACAGCAGCAAGACGAGAACCGCAAGGTAAATCACGAATGCGCCGGCCGCAGGTATGTAATAGCGTCCGAAGGTGTCGATGAGGCCGAGCATCAGCGCGGCATAGAACGAGCCCTTGAGGCTGCCGAGGCCGCCGACCGCCACCACCATCAGCACCGGCACGAGATATTCGAGCGCGTACCAGGGCTCGAGCGGCAGGATCTCGGTGCCGAGGATTCCCGCGGCGGCGGCGAGGCCGCAACCGACCGCAAAGGTGATCGCGAAGACGGATGGCACATCGATACCGACGCAGCGCGCCATGCGCGGATTATCGACCGCGGCGCGCAGTCTGGCGCCGAAATC
>CAYMNX010000340.1:0-5263 GCA_964391905.1 uncultured Rhizobiaceae bacterium | reverse complement strand
ATGCGGCGATGTGGCAGAGCCAGCAGGAGGCGGATGCGAGCGCCGCGGAGCTCGCCGCCGAGGCTGCCGAGACCGCTGAGGTTGCGGAGTAGCGGCGTGGCATTACCCCCTCACCCCGACCCTCTCCCCGCGGGGGGGAGGGAGGGTCCCGGGAAGCGGGAGGGTGAGGGGGCGGTTCGTGCGATCGAGATCGCATGGGTGCTCTGATCATCGATCCCGCAAACCTCGCCGCCGCCGTGAAAGCCGGCGAGCGCAAAGCACTGGCGCGGGCAATCACTCTCGTCGAATCGACGCGGCCCGATCACCGCGAGGCCGCCGAGGCGCTGTTGGCGCGGCTCTTGCCGGCCGGCGGCGATGCGCTGCGGCTTGGCATCTCGGGGGCGCCGGGCGTCGGCAAATCGACCTTCATCGAGGCGTTCGGTCTCGGCGCCATCGATCGAGGCCACCGCGTCGCCGTGCTCGCGATCGACCCCTCCTCGAAGCGCGGCGGCGGCTCGATCCTCGGCGACAAGACGCGCATGCCGGAGCTCGCGCGCAACCCCGCGGCGTTCATCCGGCCCTCGCCCGCCGGCGGCATGCTGGGCGGCGTTGCGCGGCGCACGCGCGAGGCCATCCTCGTCGTCGAAGCGGCGGGCTTCGATCGCATCATCGTCGAGACCGTCGGCGTCGGCCAATCCGAGACTGCGGTCGCCGATCTCGTCGATATCTTCCTGCTGCTGATCGCGCCCGCCGGCGGCGACGAGCTTCAAGGCATAAAGCGCGGCATTGTCGAGCTCGCCGATCTCGTCCTTATTAATAAGGCCGATGGCGATTTGGAGCCGGCGGCGCGCCGCGCCGTCGCCGATTACGCCCAGGCGCTCGGCCTGTTGCGCGCGGATCAGCGGCCGCGTCCCGCGGTGATCGCGATCTCGGCCCTGGAGCGGAAGGGGCTCGACGCGGTCGAACGCCTTCTCGATGAGCGGGTCGCAGCGATGGCTGACGGCGAGCGCCAGCGCCGCCGCGCGGCGCAAGCCAAAGCCGCGCTCTGGGCCGAGCTCGGCGACGCGCTGATCGAGCGATTGCGGAACGATGCCGCGGTCGCGGCGAAGCTGCAAACCCTCGAAGCCGAGGTCGAAGCGGGCAGACTTACGCCTGCGGCGGCGGCAGGAGAAATATTAACGGCGTGGTTCGAGCGTCTCACCCCCAGCTTGGTCCATCCTCCTCGAGGGGAGGGGAAGGGACGGCGGCGGGGGCGCCCGGCTTGACCCGAACCGTGCATTCCCCTAGAACAGCGCCTTCCGAAAACGGGGAATCATCATGTCGCGGCGATGCTTCATCACGGGCAAGGGCGTTTTGGTTGGCAACAATGTCAGCCATGCCAACAATAAGACGAAGCGCCGGTTTCTGCCCAATCTCCAGGCCACATCGGTCCTGTCGGATGTGCTCGGCCATCCGGTCCGGTTGCGGCTCTCGACCCGCGGCATCCGCACCATCGAGCACAATGGCGGGCTCGACGCCTATCTCCTCGATACGCCCGATGCAAAGCTCAGCATCGAGGCGCGTCGCCTGAAGCGCCGCATTCTGCAGGCGAAGGCGAAGCGCGGCGGCGAAGCGACCGCGTAGGCTTCCATTCGAGCAGCCGCCGCCCAACGGCGGTGCCGCGAGCACCGGCGCAACCTTGTGCGCGCGATAATCCACGCTTAGACGACGCGCTCGCGCGTTTGGGTTGCGCGATCGGGGAGCCAACGACCCGCGATTATGCCCGCGCGTGGCATTTGCCGCTTGGCCAAGCGGCAAAAAAAGATGGCTTCCATGAACGAGAATTCATCGAATTGTAAAAAAAGGGACTTATGCGCCCCTTAGGGTGCCGCCAGAGCGCGCATGTATCGGCATGCGCGCGCGTTCGATCATGAGGGTAATGAGATGAAAAATGCGATGATTTGGGGGGCTGCAGGGATCGCGGCCTTCCTGATGGCGGCCTCCGCGGAGGCAAAGGATCTGAACGGCGCCGGCGGCACCGCAATCTACCCCGTTCTTTCGAAATGGAGCGAGCAATACAAAAAGGAAACGGGAAGCTCGGTCAACTACCAGGCCATTGGATCGGGTGGCGGCATCAAGCAGATTACCGATAAGACGGTCGATTTCGCCAACAGCGACAAGCCGCTGACGCCTGACGAGCTGGCCAAGATCAATGTCGCGCAATTCCCCGCCGTGATCATCTCGATCACCCCGGTCGTCAACCTGCCCGGGGTGAAGCCGGGCGAATTGGTCGTGAGTGGCCCTGTGCTCGCCGACATCTATCTCGGCAAGATCACCTCTTGGGACGATCCGGCGCTGAAGAAGCTCAACCCGAATGTGAAACTTCCGCATCAGGACATCACCACGGTCCATCGCTCCGATGGATCGGGCACGACCTTCAACTTCACCAACTATCTCGGCAAGGTCAGTCCCGAGTGGCAGAAGAAGGTCGGCGCGGACGTCTCGGTCGAATGGCCGAATGGCGTGGGCGGCAAGGGCAATGCCGGCGTTGCCTCGATGGTCCAGCAGGTGAGCGGCTCGATCGGTTATGTGGAATACGCCTATGTGAAGGAAAACCACATGACCTACACGAAGATGGTCAACAAGGCGGGCAAGACGCTCGAGCCGACCATGGATGCGTTCTCGGCCGCGGCCGCCAATGCCGATTTCAGCAAGGTGCAGGATTTCTATCTCATCCTGACCGATCAGCCGGGCGAGAAATCCTGGCCCATCACCGCCGCGACCTACATGCTGATGCGCAAGGACTACCCGGCCGAGCAAAACCAGGCGGTGCTGAAATATCTCGACTGGTGCCTGACCCATGGCCTCGACCAGGCGCGCGCGCTCGACTACGTGCCGCTTCCGGGCTCGGTCGTGACGCAGATCGAGGCGAGCTGGGCGAAAGAATTCAAGGACCAGAACGGCAAGCCGCTGTGGACGGCCTCGGCGCAGCGCTAGAGCGCAAAGCGCGTTACGGCTAAGCAGAAGCTCTCGGAGCTGGGCCGGATCCTAGGATCCGGCCCAAATTCTTTGGCTCCCATCGAGCCTCGCTCGCGTGCACGGCGTGGCTCTCGATGCCAAGGGCCGCTCTCGCGGGAGCGGCCCTTTGCTTTCTGCGCGACGATTCACGCGCCGCATTGCGCGATGCCGCGGCCGAATTAGGTGCCGGTCATGCCGCGTTCGTCGCGCGAGATCCAGAGCAGGGCGTTCCCGCGTCGATATCGAGCTGATGAACCTTTCCGTTCCCTTTGAGGGTGATCATGTCATCCATCTGAAGCGCCGCGCGGATCGGGCGGCCGGCCGGCGCCTTGGCCGCCGCTGCCGAAGGGAGGGGCAGTATATCACCGCGTCCCGGGGCTGACCGCCCGGTTAACGGCAAAGCTTGTTACCCTCCGCTGTCGATGCGCTTTTTTGCTTCCGTGACCAAGGAAAGATCGACATAGGTCGGGCTCAGCTTCACCGCCTTGGGCAAGAGCCCGAGCTTCACGGACTCATCGATCTCGCGCTGGGCCGCGGCGATATCGGGCAGCAGATCGGGCGAGCGATAGAAATCGGCATCGGTGAAGGCATAGTCGAGATCGTCGCGTTGCTGCTTCGTCACCTGCATGGCGATCGCCAGCGCTTCCTCGCGATTCTTGGGATCGAGGAACCAGCGCACGGCGCGGATATGGTCGGCGAAGAAATCGATCAGCGCCGCACGATGCGCGGCGATGAAATCTTCCCGCATGACCCAGAAGACGGTTTGGGCCGGTCCGCCGCGCGCCTCGCTGGCGGTGAACAGCGTGCGATATTTGCCGAGCGCATCGACGCGGTGAATGAATTGCGGCATGAGCGCCGCGAGATCGACCTTATCCGCCTCGATCATCGGCACCATGTTTGCAAAGTCGGCCTCGACCGTGGTGAAGTCCTTGTCCTGAATCCCCTTCTTGCGAAGCCCCATGCGCATCGCATTGTCGCTCGCCGAGCCGATCGCGTTCGTCGCGATCCGCTTGCCCTTGATATCCGCGATCGTCTTGATCGGGCCGTCCTTCTTCACGATGAAGGGCTCGTCGTAATGACCGGGGAGTCCGTCCTGGATGACGTCGGAGACGACGCGAACGTCGAGTCCGGCATTGGCGATCGCCAAGGTCAGCGATGAGGGCGCGAAGGCAGCAATCTCGAGCTCGCCGACGGCGATCGCTTGGATCTGCGGCGTACTGCCGCCGAAATGAATGCTCGACGCCGCGTAGGTCTTCGCTTGGTGCGGCATGATGCCGGGGTGCTTCACTGCGAGCACGTCGAAGAGCGGCGCCAAATGTCCCGGCGCTTGTGCCCAGCCGATCCGGATCGGCACGCCATCGGCACGCGCGTCGACAGTGATTGCGATGAAGAGCGAGGCGAACACAAAGACAAAAATCTTTGTCATCGACTTCATGTCGTCCTCCCTGATGGCGGATCGAGCCGCTCTGTCGGTGTCACGTCGAAGCTTAGCACATCCCGGGTTTGATCGGTCGGCGGGCATGCAAAAGCGTCGCGGCGAGGAATTTCCCCGCGAGTCGCGAAAATGGGGGGCGAAACCCGATCGGCGCCATCATCGCGCGAGGCGTCGCTTCGGGTAACGAGAAGGGCTCGATCGAGGGCGGGGGTGCTACCCGCAGGACGCGAAAACGCCGGCAGAGGCAGCCCTCAAAACACCGGCGAAAGAGGAGGGAACGAGGATGTCGGAGAGGCTCGTGCGGGAGCAGGCAGAGCGCGGGGCAAGGCATCCGGTGCCCACCGGCGTGATCCTGGCGCCGCCCTTCCGAGGCCCGCCATCGTCGCCTTGGGAGAGGTTTTTCGACGTCATCTTGCCCCCGCCATCGCCCGGCGCAAACGTGGCGCCGCCACTACCAAAGCGCGTGACGCGGCGCCGGGCGGCGCCGTTGCAGCAAACAGGAAATGCCTGAAACACAAGGATTTCTAACCATTCTTGCGCACTCCTTAGGCGGCGCGCCCAGGGGCTGGCATCGATCCGGGCTCGCTCGGCTGAAGGCTGCTTTGCCCCTGATTTCGCAAGAGATTCGGCGGGATCTGGAAGGCGGGATAGCGAGGCGGAATCCCACGCCGCAACACCCATTGCCCAAAATGCTAGCGGGGCTGCCCCTGCGCTTCATGATCGCTCGGGAGCAGCCCCGCCATGGGTAGAGGCTGAAGTTAGACGATTACTTCTTCTTCTTCTTCCCCTTACGTTTCGCGGCCTTCTTCTTGGCCTTTCTCTTCACTGCTGCCATTTGGCTTTCCTCTTAGC
>CAYMNX010000339.1:0-1585 GCA_964391905.1 uncultured Rhizobiaceae bacterium | reverse complement strand
TGGCCGGCAGCGCGCGGATGCTTGCATAGTCGAATGTCCAGCGATCCTCATCCGCCGTGGCGTAGGTCGGGTCGAGCAAGGCCGGCACGATATACATACAACCGTTCAAGGTCGTGGCCGGCGATAAAGGAATCCATGTCGTCAGCGATTTGGGCGACCCATCCGGCCAGAGCGCGTTGCGACCGCGATCGCGATGCGGCTTCCAGCCGGATTCGCCGCGTTGCGGGTCGATGTTCCAGACCCAGAAATCCGGCAGCATCTGATAGGCGACACCGAGGATTTCCGAATAAAGGCGATGGAGCTTCGCGAAAGGCAGCCAGTATTCGTCATAGAGAAAGGCGAAGACCGCCGGGATGTTGGCGGCGACAAGGCCGCGGATCGTGGTCGCCAAGGTAGCAAGATCGAGGCCCCAATCGACGCTGCCTTGAAAATACCCTTCAACCCGCAGCAGTTCCGCAATGGCGCGACGCTGATCAGGCGTGATCTCGACCGGACTGATGCCGGTGCAAACGGCGTGATCCTCGATATGGAGGGAGGGCGCGAAGGAGCGCCAGAAATCGGGGCTGAGGAGCCGCGCTGGCTGCGCGATGACGCAAGCATCAGCGGCGGGCTTGAGCGCAAGATTGGTCATGGGACCGAGTTATCGCCGCTTTCAGTAAAGCGGCCATTAACGCTATGTCGCGGCACGAGCAGCGTCATCCTTTAAGGCGGCGGCGCGCACCGGATAAAAAAGGCCGCGCTTTGGAGCGCGGCCTCAAGTTCAGGGAGGAAAAGCCCGAAGGACTTGCAGCGCAGCGAAGGGGTGAGCCTTCGCGCTGCATGACCATATTGCACCGCAACCCCTAAAGAATGGTAAACGCCGAAAGGCGTCGATCGCGGCAGCTAAGCCTTTGCCACGAAATCGAAGTAATCGTTGACGGAGCGCAGCAACGCGGTCGCGACCACATGCTGGTAGGCGCGTCCCGCGAGCGCGCGCTCTTCCTCGCGATTGGAGAGGCAGCCGATTTCGACCAGCGCCGAGGGAATATCGGGCGCCTTGAGCACGGCGAAGGCCGCCGAGCGATGGGTGTTTTTCAAAAGCTTCACGCGGTGGCCGAGCTCGACCACGAGGCGCTGCGCCAGGCGGATCGAGAGGTTATTGGTCTGTCGCCGGGTGAGATCGAAGAGGATTTCGTTCACCTCGGGGTCATGCGTCCCGAAATTGATGCCGGCGACCTGGTCGGATCGGTTCTCGCGCTCGGCCAAGGCCGCCGCCTCCCGGTCGGATGCCTTCTCGGACAGGGTGAAGACCGAGGCGCCGCGCGCCGCCGCGATCGGCAGGGCGTCGGCATGGATCGACAGGAAAAGATCGGCATTGTGGGCTCGGGCGCGGGCGACACGATCCTCGAGCGTGACGAAGGTATCGTCGCTGCGGCTCATATACACTTTGAAGCGGCGGCTCGCTTCGAGCTGGCGCGCGAGATCGAGGGCGGTCGCGAGCACCACGTCCTTTTCATAGGTGCCGGTGCGTCCAATGCAGCCCGGGTCGACGCCGCCATGTCCGGCATCGACGACGATGATCTGACGCTTGGGCGGAGGAACCGTC
>CAYMNX010000338.1:0-7327 GCA_964391905.1 uncultured Rhizobiaceae bacterium | reverse complement strand
GAGCAGATAGAGAATGACGCCCGGATCGAGTGCGCCGGTCCGAGTTCCCATCGGCAGCCCGTCGACCGCGGTGAATCCCATGGTGCTGGCGACGCTGTGACCACGATCGACGGCGCACATGCTGGCGCCATTGCCCAAATGGGCGATGACGAGCTTGCCGTTGGCGCATTCCGGCGCGATCACGGGCAATGCGGATGTGATGTATTCATAAGAGAGGCCGTGAAAGCCGTAACGGCGTACGCCCTTGGCGGTGAGCTCGCGCGGCAGCGCGAATTCCTGCGCGAGCGACGGTTGGGTGCGGTGGAACGCGGTGTCGAAGCAGGCGACCTGCGGAACATCGGGCGCGATGCTTTTCACCGCGCGGATCACGGCGATATGGTGCGGCTGGTGCAGCGGCGCGAGCGGGATCAGGGCCTCGAGATCGGCGATGACGCGGTCGTCGATCAGAACCGGTTCGGCATAGGCGACCCCGCCATGGACGACACGATGACCGATACCGGAGAACCCGGCCTCGCCGCCGATATGCGCGGCAAACCATTCGTGAATCGCAGCGATGGCGGCCTCGTGATCCCCGCGCGCAACGGGCTGGTCGGCGAGCGTACGCCCCGATGCGTCGGCGACCTTGAGCCGCGCCGATACGCCGATTCCTTCTACCTGTCCGTGCGCGCCCGCTTTGAGCGAGCGGTCTATCGCGCTTTCGAACACTGAAAACTTGATGCTGGAGGAGCCCGCATTGAGGACGAGGATGGGATTCTGCATGGTCGTCAGCCTGCGAGCTTGCCGACGTCAGCGGCGGCGACGCGGCGGGCATGCGCATAGAGCGCGGCCACGGCACAGCTCGCAATGCGGGTGCGCACATTGTCGGCGCGGCTGGTCAGGATGATCGGCACGCGAGCGCCGAGCACGATCCCGGCCGCATCGGCATTGGCAAGGAAACTCAGCTCCTTGGCGAGGATGTTGCCGGCCTCGAGATCGGGGACGAGCAGAATGTCGGCATCGCCGGCCACCTGCGACTTGATGTGCTTGGCGGCGGCCGCTTCACGATTGATGGCGTTGTCGAACGCCAAGGGGCCGTCGAGCAACGCCCCCGTAATCTGCCCGCGATCGGCCATTTTGCAGAGCGCTGCGGCATCGATCGTCGAGGGGATTTTCGAGGAGACGGTCTCGACGGCAGACAGGATCGCCACTTTCGGCAGCGTGATCCTCAGTGCATGGGCGAGGTCGATCGCGTTGCGCACAATATCGGCCTTGTCCTCCAAGGTTGGAAAGATGTTCACCGCCGCATCGGTGATGAAGAGCGGCTTGGGGTAAGTGGGCACGTCCATGACGAAGACATGGCTGATCCGCCGTTCGGTGCGGATGCCGGTGTCCTTGTGGACCACCTCCGCCATGAGCTCGTCCGTGTGAAGGCTGCCTTTCATGAGCGCGTCAGCTTCCCCGGCGCGCACGATCTCGACCGCTTTCGCGGCCGCGGCATGGCTATGCGGCGTACTGATCACCTGCAGCCCCGAGAGGTCGAGGCCAAGCGAGGCCGCAAGGGCACGGATTTTGGCCTCCGGGCCGACAAGGATCGGCTTGATGATCTTTGCCTGGGCGGCGTCGAGCGCGCCGGCGAGCGAAGTTTCATCGCACGGATGGACCACGGCCGTGCGCACCGGCGCCAGCGCGTGACAGGCATAGATCAGGGCGTCGTATTTTTCGTGCTCGCGTAGGTCCACCATTAAGCCTCGCTTCTTCTCTGGAACGCGGCGGCGGAGATCGGCTGATCGTCGCGCCCGCCCTGCCATGGTCGCCGCAGCATCACATCGCCTTCACCTCGATCTTCTTCTGCTGTCGCGCATCCAGAACCAGATCAAAACTGAAGTGATGAAGCAGCTTTCGGGTTGATCTTGCGGGACTGTACGACGTTCAAAAGCATTGGTGTTGTGACTGTGTCCGGCGAGAGCGCAACGATTGGGTCCTAGTTCCTTTCCAAGTAGGAAACCCGCCCACCTGTTGAGCAGCAGCCGGATCATACGCCAAGGGCGGTCAGCCGAGTTGATGCAGATCAAGTGTCTGGGACGGAAATGTTTCATCGGAGGATCTCAAATTGCGTCCAGTGGGTGCGATCACATAATGTCCGGATCGCGATACCGTGCTCGATGAGATGTCCACGAGTCTATTCGCGAATTGCCGAGCTACACGGCGGAGGATCGGCGGCGGAAATCAGCGAGCACGCAGATGTTGTTCATGGCGCGCGATATCGAGCCGCTCAAAGACTGCGGCGCCGAGCTCGGCGGCGCCGTTCATCCTCGAAATTGTGCGCTTCGCGACTGGGAGTCCGCGCTTGTGGAGCCGCTTCCTGTAGCAAGCTCATTCTGAGCTTGCTGCGATCATTGGCAGCAAGCGCTTCGCCGATAAGCGATGGCAGTGACCGCGGTCCCGCCGTGACGTTCGACGATTCACTTGTCGCCATCGCGGCCATCCCTCTTCGCTTGATCGCGGCCTGACGAAAATTATCGCAAGCGTCACCTCACGCCTTGCGCCAGACCATTCATTCGCGGAAGCGTGGGGCTTGACCCCTCGTGGCGCGATCAACGCATTAAATGCGCTTAGCAGGCTGTTGAAGAAGTCTTCCGCGGCTGGGCGGTAAAGTTAGCTTCGTCGCCGCAATGGAAGCAGATTTGGCCGGTCAGCGAGCCGTCGGGTTGAAGCTCGGCCCATCCGTCACCGCAAGCCTCGTCCATTTCATCGTTGCCGTCCCAGGTGAAGTCGACGGCCGTGGCAGCGGCATCGCCGGCACCGTGGATCACACCCGTGACACAGCCGAAGGCAAACTCGCCGCCGCCTTTACCGTCGAAGAGAATGTAGGCAGGCTCCATCATGTCTGGGTAGTCGGACGTGTAGTCCGGCATCTCGACGATGCGCCATTCGCCCTTCACGCGGCGGCTCCGAGCAGCTTGGGCAGGCGGATCAAATTGTAAGCGGCCAGCGCCAAGGTGAGAAAGCGCCGCCCCGTTTGGCGCCGCGGAACCGGGTCTTGGCGAGGCCGGCCTGGGTCTTGGTCCAGCCCTCCACCTCCTCGGCCCGCTTGTGGCAGCACTGGCTGATCGCGTATACGGCGTGGCGCAGCGTTCGTGCATCGATCGCCGATTTGCGCCGCTTCCCGGTTTTCGTGACGTGATCGTTGCGCGCCATGTGCGGGGTCACGCATCGCGGTTCTTCGAGAACGCCGAACCGTCAGCCGCATGGGCCGCAGACCCCCACGCCGCCTTTTTCCTTCAATGAATTCCTTAATAGCGGTGCCGATGGGAGGGCCGGCTTGACGGTACTCGCGGGAAGTCCAGTGGGATTTTCGGCTAGGCTGGAGATCTGTTCCAAAAACACCCGGCTCGTGTCTCCCCATCGGCCTCGAGAACGCTCGATCCGCACTCCGTAGAGATGCTGAAAAGCCAGCGACACCTCCATGCAAAGCAAGCGATATGGATCAGACTCTCGGTCGAGCTCTATCCCATGCTCTTGAAGCGATGCCTTGACCGTCGGCTCAGCCTTTTTCCTCGTTCTTGCCGCAGCTTCGCGCCATTCGAATAGGCTGTCTTCCGCCTCATGGGCAGCATCCGCGTAGCGGCGCCTGGGGTGCTTTCTCCAGGAAACTCCCCGCCTTGGGCAAAGACCCGCACCGTCAGCGCTTTCGCCCTCAACCGGGCCAAACGCCGATTCCGGTCTTGAGCGAGTGCCACAACTCCTGCCGGCCGGCTTTCTCGACCAGCGCGACCGGAACGCGGCTCCGAAAATAAAATATGCCGCGCCTGCAGACAACATTCGGAAGTGCTTCATGGCCACTGCGTAACCAGGCTGTGTAACAAGCCCGGCCACGCAGTGGTTAACTATCGGGAATTCCAGAAATTGGTGGAGCCGAGGGGGATCGAACCCCTGACCTCGACATTGCGAACGTCGCGCTCTCCCAACTGAGCTACGGCCCCACGGGTTGGGCGCG
Organism: uncultured Rhizobiaceae bacterium; assembly: GCA_964391905.1. GTDB lineage: Bacteria > Pseudomonadota > Alphaproteobacteria > ATCC43930 > CGMCC-115725 > CAIKMD01. Next base: position 3,351 of record CAYMNX010000338.1, on the reverse strand, counting down.
GATCATGTGCGGGGGCCCGGCCGCCTGTCAAGGCTTCGCCGCCGAGTTTCTGCGGCTTTCAGACGCAGGGCGGCGCTTGCACCCTTTCCGTGCCGCCGTTACGCTCGCGCGCGCCGTTCTGAGAGGGGGTTTTTAGTCGATGGGCGGGTTCATCGTACCAGTCATCGAGGTCTTGATCGCGATCCTCGATATCTATTGGTGGCTGGTTATCATCCAAGCCATCGCGAGCTGGCTGATCGCGTTCAATATCCTCAATACCTACAGCCGGCCGGTATCGATGATCATCGACTTCCTCTATCGCGCGACCGAGCCCGCGCTGCGCCCCATCCGACAATTCGTGCCGAGTTTCGGCGGCTTGGACATTACGCCGATCATTCTTTTGCTGATCATCTGGTTCGTGCGCATGGAGCTGCGGCAGCTCGAATTCTATTTCTTTACCGGCTAAACCTCGGGTGATGGAAGAGCGCCTGCCCTTCGCCGCGGCGCGCGACGGCTTGCGTCTTGCTGTCCGGCTGACGCCGAAGGCGGCATCGAGCCAGCTGCTCGGGCTGATCGAGGATGGGCGCGGCGGCTGGGCGGTCAAAGTGGCGGTGACGGCACCGCCGGTCGAAGGCGCGGCCAATGCCGCACTGATCCGATTATTGGCACAACATTTCGGCTTGAAGCCGCGCGATCTTGTCGTCGCCCATGGCGCGCGCGGCCGATCGAAGGTGGTCGAAATCCGCGGCGATGCGGCAATGTTGCGATCCTTGCTGCTGGAGAAACTGGGCCCGTGGCTGACACGAGATTGATCGACGGCAAGGCGCGGGCGGCTGCTTTGCGCGCGGAGATCGCGGCGGCCGCGCAAGCGCTCAAGGCGCGAACGGGCATCGTGCCCGGGCTTTGCGCGATTCTGGTCGGCGATGATCCGGCGAGCCATATCTATGTCCGCAACAAGGGCAAGGCGGCGGTCGAAACCGGCCTGAATAGCTTCGTGCACGCGCTTCCCGCCTCGACCAGCGCGACTGCACTTTTGCAGCTGATCGCCGGCCTCAATCACGACGACAAGATCGACGGCATTATCGTGCAGCTGCCATTGCCGCAACAGATCGATCCGCGCGTCGTTATCGATCTGATCGATCCGGCAAAGGATGTCGATGGATTTCACGCGCAAAGCGTCGGCCGATTGTGGAGCGGCGGCGAAACCCTCATTCCCGGGACACCCTATGGTTGCCTCCTGTTGCTGCGCGATGCGCTGCCGAGCCTTGCCGGCGCGGAAGCGCTCGTGCTCGGCCGCTCCAATATTGTGGGAAAGCCCATGGCAGCGCTCCTTCTCGCCGAAAACTGCACGGTGACCGTGGCGCATTCGAAAAGCCGCGATCTGCCATCGCTCGTGCGCCGCGCCGATATTCTGGTCGCTGCCGTCGGCAAGCCCGAGCTTGTTCGCGGCAACTGGATCAAGCCGGGCGCGGTGGTGATCGATGTTGGCATCAACCGCCTCGCCCTGCCCGATGGCACATCGCGTCTCGTCGGCGATGTCGCTTATGCGGAAGCGCAAGCGATCGCGGGCGCGATCACGCCGGTGCCGGGCGGCGTTGGTCCAATGACGATCGCGTGCCTCTTGCGCAACACGCTTCTTGCCGCCCATCGCCGCCGCGGGCTTCCCGAGCCCGCCATCTAATTTTGTTCAGGTCGCGCGAGGCAAAGAAGAGCGGCACCGCCGAAGCGGCGCCACTCGTTCCCCTCCGCGATAACCTTATTGCAGCGTGACCTCGACGACGCGGTTGCGCGGCTCGCGCACGCCGGGCGCGGTCGGAACCGGCGGCTCGCGGAAGCCGGCCCACCGCGCCTCGATCCGGCTGTCCTCGATGCCGTCGGCCCGCAGTGCCGCCCGCACCGCCTCGGCGCGCCGCCGCGACAACGCGATATTGTAAGGATCGGTCCCGACGAGATCGGCCTTGCCGACGAGCCGGATGCTAACATCGCCGTCGGCCTTCGCTGCGCTCGCGACGGAGTCGACGACTTGGCGGGCCTCCGGCGTGAGTGTCGAGCGGTCGAATTCGAAATAGACGTTGTATTGATGGACCGCCGCTGCGGCGGGCGCAGGACCTTGCAACGCCGCTTCGAGCGCCGCCAGCGTCGCGAGAAAATCCCGATGGCACGCACCATCCGCTTCGTGCACCCAATCATCCTCGGTGCGCTCGAGCCAGCAATCGTAGGAGACCTGGGCGCGCGCAGCGAGGCCGGGAAACCGGTCCGGTCCGCCGTTGTTGAGAGCGGCGATGAGGCGTGCGCGGCCTTGCCGCATCTGCGTGCGGAACCCGTAAGGCTGCTCGAGCGGAATGGCCCAATTCGCATTGTCCTCCGGCGGCACGATCTCGCCGGCAGCCGCTGCGTTTCCCTTACGAGCGAAATAATCGACATCGGCCCAATCGCCGAGCCGGCTCAACATGTCGACGAAGCCGGAATAGTTATGCGCCAGCTCTTGAACGAAAGTGCCGCCACTTGGCGGCGCCATGGCCGCGAGCTTGGCGTGGTTGCGCCCTTGGGACGGGTAATGCCCGTGAATCGGCGGGTTGTATGACCAATCGGAGCAGCCGGCCAGAAGGGCAGCGCCAAGGAGGGTGAGGCCAAACAAAAATGCGCTACGATCGACCATCGAGCTTTCCTCGCAATAGACGCCTCTCTTCGGATCGTTGGCCGTGAAAGGCAGATTGCAAAGCCTCCCCGAGCGCCGCCCGGAGAGGCTCCCGTTATGGATCTTCAGGTAGCTGGGAAATTAGCGCTCCCAGACCGGCTTACCCAGATCGATGGACGAGGACGCGGTCGCGGCGCCGACCGCGGCGCCAGCACCGGCGCCAATGGCGGCGCCAGCCAAGGGAGCGCCTACGATTGCGCCGACGACAGCGCCGCCGGCCGCGCCAATCCCGGCGCCCGAAAGGCCGCGATCACCCGTCGTGGTGCCGCAGCCCGCGAGGCCGATGGCCGCGAGAGCGATGACTGGAATTGCAATGCGCGTGTTCATCTTTCCATCCCTTCCAAGTAGAGGACAGGAGGGAACATGAGAACCGATTGTGGCCGCAAAGCGGCGCGGGCGGGGCATTTTTGCCCGACTCCCCGTGACCTGCTCAGCCGTGGCTTCTATTTTTGCGGGCGCCGAGCGAGGCGCAGTCGCAGCGCGTTGAGCTTGATAAAGCCTTCCGCATCGCGCTGATTATAGACCTGATCCGCCTCGAAGGTCACATGGGCAAGGCTATAAAGCGATTTCGGCGATTTGCGTCCGACGACCCGCGCCGAGCCCTTATAGAGCTTCACCCGCACCGTGCCTTCGACATTTGCCTGGCTTTTGTCGATCAGGGCCTGAAGCATCTC
>CAYMNX010000337.1:0-6446 GCA_964391905.1 uncultured Rhizobiaceae bacterium | reverse complement strand
CATGCGCGGGTTGTCGACCGCGGCCCGAAGCCGGGCGCCGAAATCGGTGAATTCGAGGATCGCCCACAGCACCGCCGCGATGCCGATGCTCACCGCGATGATGAAGGCGCGATAGGACGAGATCGCGACCGCGCCATAGGCCCAGCTTTGGGTAAGCCAGGACGGCAAGGGCAGCGCATGGAGATTGGAGCCGAAGAGCAGATTGGCGGCCGCGACCATGATGAAAACGAGGCCGATGGTCATCAGGATCTGGCCGAGCTGTCCCGTCGCATAGACCCAGCGATAGAGCGTGCGCTCGAGCAGGGCGCCGAGGATCATGGTGCCGGCCGCCGCGATCGGCAGCGCGGTGAAGAGGCTGAAATGTCCCGAGCTCACGAGCGCGAAGGCAGCATAGCCGCCCGCCATGGCAAAGGCGCAATGCGCGAGATTGGCGATCCGCATCACGCCGAGGGTGATGGTAAGACCGACCGACATCAGAAAGAGGATCATGCCATAGGCCACGCCGTCGACAAGCAGCGCAACAAAGGTCGCCGCAAGCTTGAGCATCGTGCCGAACCTCCCCGTCTCGCTTGCCTTGCCGCTCTTCGTGCAGCGATGAAATTGCAATGCGAGCCCCCCTGATATAGGTTGGTCGAGGATGCAGCAACCAAAAACGTAAAAGCATCAAGGGGAGGAAAGAATGCGCCGTCGATCCCACTTAATTTGTGCTGCCGTGACCGCTCTCGCCGTGGGCATGATTTCCCACGCCGAGGCCGCCGATCCGGTCAAGGTCGGCATCCTCGTGACCACGAGCGGGCCCTATGCGAATTGGGGCAAGAGCTATCAGCAGTCGATCGATTACTACCTCGCGCAGCATAACGGCAAGGACGGCAACCCCACGGTCGAGATCGTCTACCGCGATGTCGGCGGCGACAATCCGCCGCGCGCACGGCAATTGGCGCAAGAGATGATCGTGCGCGACGAGGTCGCGGTGCTGGGCGGGCTCGAATTCACCACCACCGTTCTCGCCATGCCCGACCTCATCAACGAGGCGAAGATCCCCTTCGTCTTCTTCAATTCGGCGACATCGGTCGTGACCGACAAATCGCCCTACCTTGTGCGCGCCGGCTTCACGCAATGGCAGGCGCTCTATCCGGCCTCGCAATGGGCGCTCGAGCAGAAATACAAGACCTGCGAGATGTTCGTCGCCGATTACGCGCCGGGGCAGGATGCGATCGACGCCTTCACCTACGGCTTCACCCATGGCGGCGGCAAGATGCTCGACCCGATCCGCATTCCCATGGGCACGACGGATTTCTCGAGCTATTTGCAGCGGGCGAAGGACAACGCGCCCAACTGCATCGTCGCCTTCATGCCCGGCGGGCCGATGTCGGCGGGGACGATCAAGGGTTTTGCCGAGCGCAATTTCGCCCAGCAGGGCATCCAAACCCTCGGTTCGGGCGAGACGCCGGAATACGATCTGCCGGCGATCGGCGACGCCGCGCTCGGCATGGTTACCGCGCTGCATTACGGCCCCTATCTCGACAATCCGGAGAACAAGGCCTTCGTTCAGGGAATGGTCGCCAAATACGGAAACGACATGGCCGGCGGCCTGCCGAGCTTCATCCATGTCCAGGCCTATGACGGAATGGAGATCCTGTTCCGGATGCTGCGCGCGAGCGGCGGCAAGCGCGACGCCGATAAGATGATGGCTGCGGCCAAGGGCTATTCCTGGAAAAGCCCACGCGGGCCGGTCAAGGTCGATCCGAACACGCGCGAACTGATCCAAAACATCTATATTCGCCGCGTCGAGAAGGTCGACGGCGGCAAGCTCGGCAATGTCGCATTCCGGACCTATGACGCCGTGAACGATCCTTGGCACGAGCTGCATATCGCCGACCAGAAGAAATAGCGGGGCTGGAGGGCGGGCGCCGATCCCGGCGCCCTTGAGAAGACGGGGGCGGCCGCGCCGAGCCGGCGCACTTCTTTCCATTTTGCCCATTCAAGCGTGGGCCGGTTTATGGTTGAATTGCGCCGCCGCGCCATCGACTGTGCGCCTTCCCGAAGCGATAGAGTGATCTGGGAGACGATTCCGTGAAGCGTAGTGACCGCCGCATTCTGACGACCCATGTTGGCAGCCTGATCCGGCCGCCCGAGCTCTTGAGCTTTCTGCGCGCGCGGCGCGAGGGCCAGCCTTACGACGAAGCGGCTTACGCGCAATGCCTCGCGGAGAGCGTCGCGACCGTTGTGAGCGAGCAGGCGGAAATCGGCGTCGATGTCATCAGCGATGGCGAGTTCGGCAAATCGATCAGCTGGTCGCAATATGTCCTCGAGCGCCTAAGCGGCTTCGAATCCCGTCCGCCGGCCGAAGGGCGCGATCCCTACGCCTATGGCGCCGATCGCCAGAAATTCAAGGAATTCTACGCCGAGCTCGATGCCCATGATGGCGGTGCGCGGGGCGGCGACGCCGTCTGCGTCGGGCCGATCACCTATACCGGCCACGCCGCCTTGCAAACCGATATCGACAATTTCAAAGCGGCGCTCGCCACGGTCAAGGTCGAGGAGGGCTTTCTCCCCGTGGCCGCGCCGTCGAGCGCCATTCCCGATCGCAAGAACGAATATTACAAGAGCGAAGAAGAGATGGTTCATGCGCTCGCCGATGCGATGCGCACCGAGTACAAGACCATCGTCGATAACGGGCTGCTCGTGCAGATCGACGATGCGCGCGCCGCCGTCACCTATGACCGCCAGGTCCCGCCGAAGACCTTCAAGCAGTATCGCGACTGGGTGGCGATGCATATGGACGCGCTCAACCATGCGATCGCGGGCATTCCCGAGGATCGCATTCGCTATCACGTCTGCTGGGGCAGCTGGCCGGGGCCGCATACGACGGATGTGCCGCTCAAGGATATCATCGATCTCATCCTGCGCGTGCGTGCTGGCGCCTATGTGATCGAAGGTGCCAACCCGCGCCACGAGCATGAATGGGAGGTGTGGAAGAGCGTCAAGTTGCCGAAGGGTCGCGTCCTCATCCCCGGCGTCATCAGCCACGCGACCAATGTCGTCGAGCATCCCGAGCTCATCGCCCAGCGCATCGTCCGCTACGCCGATGCCGTTGGTCGCGAGAATGTGATCGCCGGCACCGATTGCGGCTTCGCGCAAGGACCGTTCATGCGCCGCGTCCATCCTTCGATCATGTGGGCGAAGCTCGAGGCCCTGGTCGCGGGCGCACGGCTCGCCACCAAGGCACTGTTCGGCGCCGGCGCCAAGCGCACGGCGAAGCCAGCGCGCAAACCCGCCGCCGGCAAGGTCACGCGGCTCAAAGCGCGCGCGAGCGCCGGTCGATCGCGTCCTGCCACAGGCGCTGCGGCGCGTCGTCGAAAAGCAGCGTCGGGTCGCCGGGGGCGGTGAACCAGGCCTGCTGCGCCAGCTCGTTCTCGAGCTGGCCCGGGCCCCAGCCGGCATAGCCGAAGGCGAAGCGGAATTTCCGCGGCCCCTTCTTTGCCGCGATATCGGCCAGGACCGCGGGGCTCGAGGTCACCGCGATGTTGCCGTCGATTGCCATGGTCTCGGGCTGCTTGTATTCGGCGGTATGGAGAATGAAGCCGATTTGCGGTTCGACCGGCCCGCCCGCATAGACCTCGATATTGCCCTCGATGCCCGCGCTCTTCTGGCCGGTATCGGCGAGGAGCTGCGCGAGCTTCGCTTCCTCGACCGGGCGGTTGACGATGATCCCGAGAGCGCCGTTGCGGTCGTGACGAACCATCAGAATGACGGCGTGATAGAATCGCGGATCGCTCATATTGGGTGCGGCGATGAGGAATTGCCCGGTGAGAAAATTGCCGCTCTGCGCATCATCGGCTTCCGTCGCCGCGCCGCCAGGAATTGCTGCAGAAACAAGCAGCAACGCGAAAGTCACAAGAACAGACCGAATCACAACCATGCCTTGCCACCCGGAGTTTGGTAAGAACGGTCGTCCCACCTTCTCAATTCAATGTCAAAGCGAATGACGCCGTTCCCTTTGCTGGTTTTCGATCTCGACGGAACGCTGGTCGATTCGCTCCCCGACCTGACCGCCGCGCTCAACCGTCTCATGGCGGCGCGGGGCCTTCTCGATTTCGCGCGCGCGGAGGTCGCGCCGATGGTCGGCGACGGCACGCGAAAACTGGTCGAGCGCGCCTTTGCCGCCCGCGGCCAGAGCGCTCAACCCCGGGATCACGACGCCTTCGTTGCCGACTACACCGCTCACGCGGCGATCGCCACGCGTCTCTATCCGGGCGTCGCGCACACTTTGGCCGCGCTGCGCGTGGCGGGCTGGCGCTTCGCGATCTGCACCAACAAGTCGGTTGCCGCGACCAAGGTCGTTCTCGAGGCGCTCGATCTCGCGCCTTGGTTCGTCGCCGTCGGCGGCGGCGATTCCTTCGCCGCGCATAAGCCCGATCCCGTGCATCTGCGCGGCACGATCGCGGTCGCCGGCGGAACGCCCGAGCATGCGATCATGACCGGCGATCACGCTAACGACGTCGCGGTGGCGAAAGCCTCGGGCGTGCGCTCGATTTTCGCCGCCTGGGGCTATGGCAGGCCGGGCATGGCCGACGGCGCTACCGCCGTGGCGCAGCATTTCACGGAGCTTGCCGCGATCGCACCGCGGCTTCTGCCGAGCGCGTAAAGCCGCGCTTATTCGGCGGCAGCGGCGACCGGCTTGTTGACGCGTGCCAGGATGCGGCGCGCATTCTCTTCGCGAATGGCGCGTTTCTCCGCCTCGGTGATGCGTGCCTCGGCGATCGCCTTCTGCGTCCAATCCATGCCGAAATCGGTACCGTCGGAGCCGAAGACGATCTTGTCGGCGCCGTAGACCTGAACCGCGAGCTCGATCGCGCGGCCGGAGAGCGAGTTGCAATCGACCAAGATCGACGCCGCCTTGACGCGCCGCGACGGCAGCTCCTCGCCCGGCCGGTCGCACATGGTGCGATGGTCCATGCGGTCGATCTCGAACGGGATATTGCCACCGAGATTGTGGCTCATCACCGTCACGTTCGGATAAGGCTTCAGGAAATCCGTCATGCAGAAGGTGACCATGTTCGAGGAGAGGCGCGACTGCATGTCGAGCGTGCCATAACGGTCGCGCGCATTGTCCGACGCATCGACCTTCGGCGCTTCCGGATCGTCGGGCAGCTTGCCGTAGTGAACGAGGAAAACGGCGTTGCGGCGATTGGCGGCCTCGAAAAGCGGCGCGAATTTCTCGGCGCGCTTCTTCGATAGGAAGCCGTCGCCGGGAAGGACGGCGCCGATCATGCCGGGCATGTCCATCACGCGCTCGAATTCCGCAACCGCCATGGACATATTGCCGACCGGCAGGATCGCCAAACCCGAGAAGCGATCGGGATGGGCCGCGCAGGTGTCGGCGACCGCATCATTGTAGGCGCGCGCCAAGGGCAACGCGTCCTGCAGCGGCAGCGCCTCGATGCCCGTCACCGGGCTCATCGACAGCACCGCACGCTCAACGCCGTTTTTGTCCATCTCGGCGAGGCGCGCATTCACATCGTCGAAATCGGCCGGCAGCTTATTGGGCTGAAAATTCGATTCGAAATATTCGACGCCGTCATCGCCGCGGAAAATCCGCGGTTTGACCGTCCGCTGCCGAAGCACATCGGCAAAACCCTTGGGACCCCAATGGAAATGCATATCGACTGCCATGGCGTTTCACGGCCCTCGGGCCGCCCCTTTGGTTAATTGTTGTCCGAAACCACGGAATTGGGGAAATTCTATCAGCCGTTCCGGGCCAAAGCAACGCGCGGGCGGCGGCGCGAAGAACCCGCGGCGAATGTCCACGCAAAGGGGAAACCCGCCGCTGCCGCGCCGCTTTTCCGGCCACGATCATGGCGATACGATGCCGCGAAATCATGGAAACACCCGTCGATAGCGCGGCGAAGAGTCTCTGTCGCGATTGCGGCCGGATCGACGAGGCGGCGGTGGTGCCCACGCGCTGCGCGCAGTGCGGATCGCCCCGCCTCGTCGCCCATGCCGAGCTCACCGCGCTCGCGATCGCCCATGTCGATTGCGACGCCTTCTACGCCTCCGTCGAAAAGCGCGACCACCCGGAGCTCGCCGACGAGCCGGTGATCGTCGGCGGAAGCGGGCGCGGTGTCGTCCTCACCTGCTGCTATATCGCCCGGCGCTTCGGCGTGCGCTCGGCGATGCCGATGGGCCAAGCGATGCGGCTTTGCCCCGGCGCCAGCGTCGTTCGTCCGGATATGGAGAAATATCGCCGGGAATCGCGGCGCATCCGCGAGCTGATGCTGACGCTGACGGAGAAGGTCGAGAAGGTCTCGATCGACGAGGCCTATCTCGATTTGTCCGACCCCGTGCGCAACGAACCACCCGCGCGGGCCCTCGCCCGCCTCGCCCTGCTCGTCGAGCGACGCGTCGGCGTGACGATCTCGATCGGATTGGCGCCCAACAAAATG
>CAYMNX010000336.1:0-1661 GCA_964391905.1 uncultured Rhizobiaceae bacterium | reverse complement strand
TGCGGGCGTTTTCCGCTAAATACAGTGATGGCGATGTACTCGTCTGACGCGCGACGATGTGTGTGGCCGGGGGGAGCTAGGCCGTTGATGTCACTACGACACGTTTCGCGCCCGGCGAGCCCGGCAGCGAGCAGAGCTGGGTTGCATCCTTTACCGCCAATGCCGGCGAAAGCGACCGCGATTTCCTGACCCGCGCTGCGGTTGGCGTCGCGGAAACCGTCACCGATGCGTGGAAGCAGGCCAACATCATCGATTTCCGGCAGACCGGCACGCTCGTCGTTTCGGTTCCGCTGACAGATCTGTCGAGTTGGATCGCCGTGCGCGGGCGCCTCGGCGCCGTTCCCGCGATCCAGCGTCTCGAATTGACGGCGCTCGACCGGCAGCGAGCGCTCGTCACGCTGCATTATGTCGGCAGCGCCGCGCAGCTCCGCACGGCGCTCGCGCAGCGTGATCTCGATCTCGGCGGCAGCGATCCCGATTGGGTGCTGCAGCGGCGCGGCGCCGCGACGCCTCCGCCCGACAATGCGAGCGCGCCCGAGACACCGCAGCAATGAGCCTTGCGAATCTCGTCACCCTGGCGCGGCTCTTGGCCGTGCCGTTCGTCATTTGGCTCATCCTGATCGGGGACATGGTCTCGACTTTCGCCGTCTTTGTGGTGGCGAGCCTCTCGGATGCGGTCGACGGCTTCATCGCCAAGCGTTTCGATCAGCGTTCGGAGCTCGGCGCGCTGCTCGATCCCATCGCCGACAAGACGCTGATCGTCAGCCTCTTCATCACGCTGGGCATCGCCGGGCATTTGCCGAATTGGCTGGTGATCATGGTCGTTTTCCGCGATCTCCTCATCATCGGCGGATTCTTGCTCGCGGTGGCGCTGGAGCAACCGATCAATTGGCGCCCGCTGCTTGTCAGCAAGCTCAATACCGCCTTGCAGCTTATCCTCGTCTCCGTGCTGCTCGCGCGACTCGCGTTCCGCTTCGATGACCATGGCGCGGTCGCGGCTCTCACCTATCTCGTCGCCGCAACCACAATTCTCTCCGGCGCGGGCTACATCGTTCGCTGGGCCAAGGGGCTCGCCGGCGCCGAGATCGAATCATGAGCTCGTCGCGGCAGACCCTCTTCTGGCTGGGTGCACTCGCGGTTTTCTTTCTGCTGCTGCACCTGTTGAGCGGCATGCTGCTGCCTTTCGTCCTCGGCATGGCGATCGCCTATATCCTGCTGCCGCTGGTCAATCTGCTGCGGCGTTATGTGCCGAAGACCCTCGCCGCCTTGGCGGCGCTCCTCATTTTTATTTTCGTCCTCGTCGTGATCATTGTCCTGATCGTGCCGCTCGTCGAGCTTCAGGCCGCCCAGCTCGCGCGGAGCACGCCGGCCATCGTCGCTTTCGCGCGCGACCAGATGCAGCGCCTGCTCGACTTGGCGCAGCAGAAACTCCCGCCCGAAGACATAGCCAAGGTTCATGACATGGTCGGTGGCTGGACCGGTTCGGCGCTCGCCTGGCTTGCGGGTCTGGCGCAGCGACTCCTGTCGAGCGGGCTTGCTCTCGCCAACACCCTCTCGCTCTTGCTGATCACGCCGCTGGTCGCGTTTTTCATGCTGCGCGATTGGGACTCGATCATGGCCCAGATCGACGATCTGCTGCCGCGACCCTATGCGCCGACCAT
>CAYMNX010000335.1:0-4040 GCA_964391905.1 uncultured Rhizobiaceae bacterium | reverse complement strand
CACGCCTTGCCACGCGCATAGACTTCGAGCCACGCGGCCTTGAGCTCGGAAGGCCGCTTTTGCGTGAGCCGTTGAAGCAAGGCTTCCGACTGTTGGATGTCTTTCTCTCGTTTTGCGCTCAGATCCCGACGGCGCCGAGCGACGATAAGCTTGTGGATGGCGTAGCGCTCCGGGGACGGCACGATGACATGAATTCCCGGCCCGTGCAGCACAACGGCCGGCACAGGTTCGCGAATGAGATAATCAAGAAACCGGAGCGGTTGTGCATCGGTGCCGAGCGACGGAAGGGCTCTCGGTTCGTCGGTGTCGGGGCCTCGATTCGGCGTTAGAAAATCCACGCGAAGACCGTTGACGGCTTCGTAGGTCGTAACGCGGCGAGCGTCGCGTGTATGAGGGATAGGACGAAACGATTTGTCGACCGCCTGCAATACCTCGAGAATCGCCGGCGTGTTGTCCTCGACTGCGACCGACACATCGGCGAATTGCGCCACATCAACGTCGCCGGTTTGCACGCTCGCGGCCGGCAAGCGCGTTCCTAACATCGCGGGATAGGTTTGGTAGGCGATGGTGCCTACGAGAACGCCGCGCAGCCGGAACACGCCTGCTTTCGCGAGCGCGGCGATGATATTGCCGATTTCCGGCAACGGTCGCGGGAGATAGGCCGAGCGAACGAGGGTGGATACGATCGCCTGGCGATCCCGTTGGTCGTGTCGAGCATTCTTATGTCGGCCGATGCGCTCCAGAAGCTCGGCCGTTTCCGGCCCGACATATCGCTGCCGACGTTTTCCTTGGCTTGAGACTTGGAAATACCAATACCGCCGGCCACGGACCGTTTTGGGCGTAAAAACCCCGTCTTCCGCGAAGGCTTCGTCAAAGGCAGCCGATGCGCAGCGATCCAATAGATCGGCATAAGCAGCCTGAAGCGGGAGGGGAATGTCCGAGGCGGCCATTGCGAGGTTATCCGCATTTTGCAATTTGCGTATAACAAGAGCCGGGAGCTGCCACAAGGGGTTATTATACTCACTCTGCAATATGCGTATAACATCTGTGTCGGCCCCAAGGGAGGCGGGCCCGGATCGCCAAAGCAGAAAATGGGAGCCCGGATCGCTGACCTTGGTCCTAAAAAAGCTCGATCCAAACCGGACTCAACCGGACTTCGAAGCGGTCGCATACTTCAGCGGAAAGCCATCAATTTATTGATTTATAAGGGATTACGGCGAGGAAGAAAGCGGACATCAAAGCGGCCAAAGGGGGCGAGAACGTCTCCCTGCCCCTCTCGGCGGAGAACTGTGGCCCAACCTGCGATTGTGGCCAAAATGCGACACCTCCCCAAATTCGACCAGCAATCGACGAAGTTGGTAGGCACCGTTAAACCGTTTTGGCTAAAAAAGCGGCACTCCATTTTCTGGTGAAGGGAATCTCTGAAAATGCAACGTACGTTCTATCGGGGCGCGGTTGCCGCGCTGCTGCTGGGGGCTGCTGTGCCTGTCACTGCCGCAGCGCAGACCATGTCGCTGCCGAACGGGTTCTATGCCGGGATCGACGCCGGCGTGATCGTGCCGCAAAGCATCGACTTCCATGTGAGCGGCAGCTCCGGGGGCCAGAGCCTTACGGCCAGCGGCGACCTCAATTTCGACGCCGGGGCGGCCGCGGGCATCGTTCTCGGCTATCACATCAGCCCCTACATCTCGGTCGAAGGAAATTTCGAATATGGCGGCTTCGATCTCGATTCGCTGAGCGGCTCGGCCACCGCGACCGGCCCAACCTCGGGCTCGGCATCGGGGACCATCGGGCTGCAAGGCCGGTTCGACACCTATAGCGGCCTCTTCAACGCGATCTGGACGCCGCTCGGCACGGCCAGCTGGCATGGCTTCTCGCCCTATATCGGCGCGGGCGTCGGGTTCTCGCATATCGAGATGTCGCTTACCGGCGGCACGATCTCGGGCTCGACCTTTGTCACCAACGTCAGCGACAGCGAAACCGACTTCGCCGCGAACGGCATCGTCGGCTTCGACTACGCGGTCACGCCGCAGTTGAGCATCGGCGCGCGCTATCGTCTGCTCTATGTCAACATGGGAAGCGACGCGAGCGGAGGCGGCTTCACCTTCTCGAACGGCGACTTCATCGGTCATATGATCACGGCCAACGCGAGCTGGCGCTTCTGAGCGTCGGACCGCGAGGAATGATGGAAAGCCCCGCCTCGGCGGGGCTTTCTTTTTGCCGGCGAAGACGAGGACGTTCGGCAAGGAAGCTCCCGTTAGCGCGCGGCGGCGGCGAGCGATACATGACGTGATTGGGCTTCGCTCACATGGTGCTTGTGCGCTCCAAGCCTAAGGCGCGATTACCCGATCCGTTCGAGATCGCTGATCAGGGTGGGGCCGGCGGGATGCCACTGCAGCCTCGCTTTGGTCGTGATGGCGGAAGCTGGCATGTCGACACCGACGAACATGCTGAGCGGTCCGAAATGGGCCTGAGCTTCTTCCGCTGTGATCGAGCGTACCGGTACGCCGAGAAGGCGGCCAATGACGCCGGCGATGACGCGCAGCTCAACGCCTTCTTCGGCCACGGCATGGTACTTCGCCCCAGCCTCGCTCCGTTCGACCACGAGCCTGAAGAGGCGAGCGACATCCGAAACATGCGCCGCAGGCCACCGATTGACCCCTTCGCCGATGTAGGCGGACACGCCTTCGCCACGCGCCACTTGAATGAGCCGCGTGACAAGCCCTTGCTTTGAAGTGTTATGAACCTGAGGGAGACGTATCACCGCGGCACGGACTCCCTTCGCAGCAAGGCGGAGAGCCGTCTGCTCGGAAAAGCGCGCAAAGCCGTAGTTGTCGGGAACATCGTCATCTTCCGTTACCACTTTGCCTGAAGGGACCAACCCGGCTATTCCATTCGGAACGATCAACGGCCTGTCAGAGCCAGCAAACACAGAGCCGATGGCCTCGATCGCATGCCGGTCGATTTCGCCGCTTTCCCGAAACTTCGAAAAATCAGGATTGTAACCAAGATGAATGACGGCATCCGAGGCATCGGCACCACGACGAAGGCTATCGAGATCCTCGAGGCTTCCGCGATGGACATCCGCGCCTCGGGCAGCAAGCGCAGCGGCTGCTTCAGTCGAGCGGGCGAGGCCTCGCACTTTGTGCCCGGCATTGATCAATTCCTGGACAATCTGGCTGCCGACAAAACCGGTGGCCCCTGTCATGAATACGCGCACGCGCGATCTCCAATCTCATCGATGATCGTTCGAATCTGATAAGTTCGATGTCCCGCCGAACGGTCTTAGAATGAGATGACCGATCGGTCAAAAGAGTCCGGATCGGGTCACAAGAGACGAATTGCCGCGAGCAGCCCGACCAGCTCCGCGCGCCGCCGCGCCGCAAGCCAGTTTCTGCCTGCAAAGCCGTCGAAGCATCCTTTCGTTCATCCGCCGCCGAGGGATCGATCGCATGGGCCGGGGCGGATAGACTTGGCCGAAGAGCCCGGCACGGCTGGGGCCCACGGTTTGGAATGGACATGAGCGACGCGTTCGTCGAGATCAAACATAAGGAGGCCCTCAAGATCACGATCGGGGTGCTGCTCCCCCTATTCCTCGGCTCACTCGACCAGACGATCGTCGGCGCGGCACTGCCGGTCATCGGCCGGGATTTCGGCGACCTGCAAAACGTTCCCTGGGTGGCAACGGCCTATCTCCTCACCGGCACGGCGGTGACGCCGGTGGTCGGCAAGCTGAGCGACATCCACGGCCGGCGTGCAACCATGCTCGCGGCCATTACCGTCTTCCTGGTCGGCTCGATCCTCTCGGCGCTGGCGCCGAGCCTCGTCTTCCTCATTCTGGGACGCGCGGTTCAGGGCTTTGGGGGCGGCAGCCTCGTCGTCGTGGCGATGACCATCCTCGGCGACATCGCGGCACCGAAGGACCGCGCCAAGTATTACACCTATTTTGTCGTCGTCTTCGCGAGCGCCGGTGCGCTGGGGCCCGCCCTTGGCGGCTTCTTCGCGCAATATCTCGACTGGACGGTGATCTTCTGGATCAA
>CAYMNX010000334.1:0-3902 GCA_964391905.1 uncultured Rhizobiaceae bacterium | reverse complement strand
CGTCGACCGTGGTGAGCTTGCCGTCGACGCGCACCGCGTCCTTGAACTGCGGATAGATGCGCCCGGTCATCGCGACCATCCACACGATCGCCAAGAGCAGGTAATAGCGCGAGAGCCGGGGCATTGATCGAGCCCTATCTTGAACCGCGGCGCGCCCAGCCTCTGCGACCATCCTAGTCGATGCTGGCCGCGTGGCGCACGCTCCAGATCATGGAGCTGCGGATGAGGTACTCCTTGGCGCGAACGCGATCGGCGGCGGTGGCGCGCAGCTCATCGAGATTCTTGGCGCGCACCGCCGGATCCTTCTCCTCGAGCACCTGCTTGTTGCGGATCGATTGCGCCTGCACGAAGGCGATATTGGCGGCGCGGCGCTGGCGCACATATTTGTCGAGCAGCGAATCCTCGGCCTCGCCGCGCGCGACGGGGACGAGCTTTTCGGCGAGGTTGAAGGCAGCGTGCAGCGAGCCGTTGAGGCCGAAGGCGCCCAGGGGATTGTTCACATGCGCGGCGTCGCCGACGATGAGAAAGCGGCCTTGGCGGAAATCGGCGGCGACGCGCTGATGCACGCGGTAGATGCCGGTATGCTCGATATCGTAAGGCTCGGGCCGCGGCAGGAATTTCTGCAGCGTCTTCTCGGCGAAGGGGATGCTCAACACCTCCTCATCGGCGAGGGCGGCATCGGTCGGGAACAGCACGCGCCAGAGGCCGGGCGGCCCCTCATGCGGCATCTTGAAGATCGCGCCCCAATCGACCGGATCGGCGATATAGGCGTTGTAGGTATAGCCATGCGGCGCCAGATCCTGCGTCATGCCGATGACGAGGAAGCGCTCGGGCCAGGTGAAGCCGTCGAAGGCGACGCCCATCAGATGCCGCACCGCGCTGCGCGCGCCATCGGCGCCGATGAGATAAGAGCCGCGCGCCGTCTCGATTCCGCCGGGCGTCTCGAAGCGCGCGGTGACGCCGCTCCCATCCTGGGTCGCGTCGATGAAGCGATGCGCGAATTTGACGCCGCCGCCCAGGCTTTCGAGCCGCTTCTTCAAAAGCGGCGTCAGCTTGAACTGCTCGCAGTGAAGGCGGAACGGGTAGGGGGTCTCGTCGGCGATGAGCGACAGGTCCCACTCGACGATCACGCCCTCGGTGCGGCCCCGGATCTGCCAGTGCGGCACCTTGATGCCGATGGCGAGGAAATCCTGGCCGACGCCGATGCGATCCAGCATCTCCATGGTCGGCGGGTGAAACGAGCCCGCGCGCATATCGCGCGGCAATTCTGGCTCGGCCTCGAAAACGAGGCAGGGCACATCGGCGAGCGCGAGGTTGACGGCGATCGCCAGTCCCGCCGGGCCGGCGCCGACGATAAGAACCGGATCGCGCTCTGCCAAACCTTTTCTCCTCGCGTCAACGAATGCCGCGGGAAGATAGGAAAGTCGCGCGTGCCGATCAACCCGCGCACGGGGCGCGTGCGTTTGTGCGGCATCACATCGGCGGCTTGATGCCGCCCTTCTCGACCGTGACGCTCTTGGCGGTGAGCGTGCCGTCCGCCGCCTTGGCGGCGATGAGGAAGACCGATTTGCCGCGCGTCAGATCCTGAGGCGTTCCAGGTTTCGGCGCCGGCGCGACGATCGGCGTGGTCGGCTCGACGATGATCTGCGCCGTGCCGTTCTTGTAGTCGACGGAGAGCAACTGGCCCGCGGCCGCCTTGGCGAGGCCGATGACATGGGCATTGGTCATGAGGCTGCCCGGGCGCAAGTCCCAGGGGAATTGCCGATCGGGGATCGGCGCATTGGCGGGAAAGAAATGCACCTCGACCGCGTGCAGCTTGCCGTCCGCGCCCGGCACCGCGGAGGAGCCGACGAAATCACCCGGATGAATGTCGGAGAGCTTCTTTCGCACCAGCGTCCGCACCACGAAATTCGGCGCAAGCGTGATCGTCTCGAGCGCGCCGTCATGCGCCTTGATCGTCAGCACCTGCCCGTGATAGGCGGCGATCGTCCCGCGGATATTCTCTTGCTGCGCCGGCGGCGCCTGCGCCAAAGCGGGCGCCGCCGCCATCGCGAGCAAAGCTGCAGAGAAGAAAAACCGGGATCGCATTCTGCGAGGTTCCGTTGCGGGTTGCTTACATCGGCGGCTTCACGCCGTTCTTCTCGACCGTTACATTGTTCGCCGTGATCGTGCCGTCGGCGGCCTTGGTCGCGCGCAGGAAGACGGCCTTTCCCGGCTTCAGATCGCTCGTCGTCGCATCGGCGGTCGTCACGATCACGGTCTTCGGATCGACGACGATATCGGCCGTGCTGCCCTTGTAGGTCATGGTGAGCGTGCTGCCCGTCTTGCTCTTGGCGATGCCGGTCACATGCGCATTGGTCATGACGCTGCCCTGCTTCAGATCATAGGGGATTTGCAGCTCGGGCGCCGCCGCCGGGAGGTAGTGAATCTCGACGGCGTGGAGCTTGCCGTCCTTGCCGGGCATCGAGGTCGAGGCGATATAGTCGCCGTCCTTGATATCGCTGAGCTTCTTCTTGACGAGGCTGCGGACGCCGGTGTTCGGCGCGAGCGCGACCGTGACGGTCGGTCCCTCGCGGGTCTTGACGGTGAGGTTCTGGCCGTCGAGCTTGACGACCTTCCCGCGCACATTGGTCGGCGTGCCTTGCGGTGCTTGGGCAAGCGCCGGAGCGGCCAGCAGCGCGGCCAGCACGGCCATGGTCAGGGTCTTCATGCGCATCGTCGTTCCCCCTTGATCGAGTTTCGCGGCATCCGATTTTTACCATGCGGCAAAGCCTCGTCGTGAGGGGGCTTGGGGTTCACAATGGCGTTATCGGTCGGTGTTGATTTTCGCGCCCGGCGCTTCTAAAGGAGCGGCCATGGACGCGCTTCCGTCTGGGCTTCTTGGCGAAATCGCCAGGCGGCGCACCTTCGCCATCATCTCCCATCCCGACGCCGGCAAGACCACGCTCACGGAGAAGCTCTTGCTCTTCGGCGGCGCGATTCAGCTCGCCGGCGAGGTCAAGGCGCGGGGCGACCGCCGCCGCGTGCGCTCCGACTGGATGGCGATCGAGCGCGAGCGCGGCATCTCGGTGAGCTCCGCCGTCATGAGCTTCGAGCATGACGGCATCGCCTTCAACCTCCTCGACACGCCCGGCCACCAGGATTTCAGCGAGGACACCTATCGCACCCTCACCGCGGTCGACAGCGCGGTCATGGTGCTCGACGCGGCGCGCGGCATCGAGACGCAGACCTTGAAGCTCTTCGAGGTGTGCCGCCTGCGCGACGTGCCGATCATCACCTTCGTCAACAAGCTCGACCGCGAGGGCCGCGACCCTTTCGACCTGATGGACGAGATCGAGCGCCAGCTCGCGCTCGACGTCGTGCCGGCAAGCTGGCCGATCGGCATGGGGCGCGATTTCCTCGGCACCTACGACCTCGTCCATGATGCGCTGCTGCTGTTCGGCCGCGGCGAGGGCGAGCGCGTCACCGATCCGGTGCGCTGCGCGGGGCTCGACGATCCGAAGCTCGCCGAAATGCTGCCGGCCGCCGCGCTCCACAAGCTGCGCGAGGAGGTCGAGATGGCGCGCGGCCTCACCAAGCCCTTCGACCTCGAGGCCTATCGCGAAGGCCATATGACGCCCGTCTTCTTCGGCAGCGCGCTCAACAATTTCGGCGTGCGCGAGCTTCTTCAAGGCATCGCCGATCTCGCGCCGTCGCCGCGGCCGCAGCCGGCGCTGCCGCATGCGATCGCCCCCGAGGCGCCCGGCGTCACCGGCTTCGTCTTCAAGGTCCAGGCCAATATCGATCCGCAGCATCGCGACCGCGTCGCCTTCCTGCGGCTGTGCTCGGGCCGCTTTCGCCGCGGCATGAAGCTGCGCCATTCCCGCAGCGGCCGGACGATGAGCATCCAGAACCCGGTCTTC
>CAYMNX010000333.1:0-6258 GCA_964391905.1 uncultured Rhizobiaceae bacterium | reverse complement strand
TCATCACCCGGCGGAAAGCGGAATTTGAGGCGCGTCTTCTGAAGCTCGGTGGTCATGTTGATCCTCAGGCGTTGGACTGCGGATAAAGGCTTCTAAGCCCGCAGCGCCTAAGGACGACTTAAACTTCAACGCAAATCAGCTAAACTTCTGCGCAAATTGCGATCGCTGTCGGGGGTGCATTATCGCCGCGGCCGCGTTTTCGCGGCTGCCGCCGCAGGATCACGAGTGGACCCGATCAGCGGCGCTGATAAATCTCCCGCTCCACGAAAGGAGATTCCGTTCGTGCCTTCTGCTTTGACGCGCCGTGCCGCGCTCGTCGGCGCGCCGCGGCGTTGATATCCGGACCGCGCGCTTGGGCGGCTCCTGCTTCCGCGACCGCTGCGCTCGACGCGGCGCGCGAGCGCATCGCCATCATCGAGAAGCGCGAAGGAGGACGGCTCGGCGTCGCGGTGCTCGATAGCGGCAACGGCAGGCGTCTCGGCTATCGCGAGAACGAGCGCTTTGCCCTTTGCAGCACGTTCAAATTCCTTGCCGTCGCGGCCCTGCTTTCTCGGGTCGACAGGGGGAAAGAACGGCTCGATCGGCGCATCGTCTATCGGCAAAGCGATCTCCTCGACTACGCGCCTGTCACCAAGGAACACCTCAAGGAGGGAGGGATGACGCTCGCCGGCTTGTGCGAAGCCGCGATCGAGTTGAGCGACAATACGGCCGCGAATCTCATTCTGCGGAATATCGGCGGACCTGCCGGCCTGACGCGCTACCTGCGCTCGCTTGGTGATCCGCTGACGCGTCTCGATCGTACCGAGCCGGCGCTCAACACCGCCATACCGGGCGACGAGCGTGATACGACCAGCCCGGCGGCGATGGTGAAGGACATGAATCGCCTGTTATTGCGGGGCGCTTTGTCGAAAGACTCGCGGGGGCAGCTCGAGCGCTGGCTTATCGACTGCAAGACCGGTGCGGCGCGGCTTCGCGCTGGACTTCCTTCCGATTGGCAGGTTGGCGACAAGACCGGGACCGGCGACCACGGAACGGCAAACGACATCGCGATTCTCCGCCCGCCCGGACGCGCGCCGCTTCTCGTCGCCAGCTATTTCACCGAGTCGCGGGTCTCTTCCGAACGGCGCGATGCCGTCCATGCGGAGCTCGGCCGAATCATCGCCGCGACATTCTAGGTTTTGAAGCGGACCGAACAGAGAGGTCAGGGCACGCGACCGACGCCTTTCTTCGCGGCGTCTTGCGCCCCTTCGCCGCCCTCTTTTATGTCCTTATCCGCCTCTTCTTCGACCGGCTTGTCGCGCGGAGTCTCGCCGCCGCGCCGCTTCAGCTTGTCGCTTGCTTCGCCGGTATTGCGGTCGCCCGAAACGACCTTCTTGCGCAGCTTCGGATCGGGCCCGGTCTTGCCGCCGGCGCCGCGGGTGACGCCTTGCGGCGTATCGGTGGGCGTGTTCTTGGTCGTTGCCATGACGAATTCTCTCGGATCGGCTAGGGTATGGGAGCAAACGTTTCCGGCGCCCGCGAGTTGCGGATGAGGCGGGGTCGAGGGCATGGGGATCGCGATGGCAAAGAAACCTCGCCGCACCGGCGCGCGCATGGCCTATCGCGACGTCAAGGGCTCGCTCGGGCCGCGACGCGAATTCAAGATCACGCTGGGCCTGCGCGCCGGCTATGGCCCCTCCGGCCGGATCTACGATCTCGAGGAGGCGGTGCGCGCCGCGCATGATTGGATGACCCGCCGCGCGCAGAAGAACCAGACCTTCTTGACCGGCATGTTCACCCGCGGCGAGGTCCTCTATCATAGCGATCGCGAGCCGGTCGCGATCTTCTCGGGCGAAGCGTTGCCGCAAGCTGCGCGCGAGCTCGACGACATCAAGGTCGAGGCGCTCCTCAACGAGCTCGCCGTCGAGATGGCACGCACCCTGGATCAGGAGGAGGTGCAGATCGCCTACCGCGATCGCACCTGGACCTTGCGCCGCGCGCGAGAAAAATAGCGTCGCCGCGATTGGCGGTAGCGGCGCACAGCGATAGGATGAGACGATAACTCCGGGGAGGAACCATGGCCGCACGTATCGACGTCCATCACCATCTTGTCGCACCGCGCTTTCTTCCGAGCCTGCGCGAGATGGGCGTCCTGACGCCCCATCTTGCTTCGATCATGAACGAGAAGAACGCGCTCGAGGATATGGACAAAGCGGGCGTAACGCTCGCGATCAATTCGTCGACCTTGCCCGAGCAAATCAAAGGCGAAGCGCGCCGCGCCTATTCGCGCGAGAACAACGAGTATATGGCGCGGCTCGTCGCCGACTATCCCGGCCGCTTCGGCATGTTCGCCAATCTGCCGCTCCCCGATGTCGACGCGACGCTCAAGGAGATCGAATACGCTTTCGATGTGCTGAAGGCCGATGGCGTCCACATGATCACGAGCTATGAGAATCATTGGCTCGGCGACAAGATCTTCGCGCCCGTCTTCGACGAGCTCAATCGCCGCAAGGCGGTCATTTACACCCATCCGCATGGGCCGGCCTGTTGTCACGGCATCTTGCGAGAGATCGAAATTCGCGACGCCTCCATCGAGTACGGCACCGATACGACGCGCGCTCTGGTCAATCTGCTCTTCAGCGGCACGGTGAAGCGCTGTCCCGACATTCGCCTCATCTTTTCCCATGGCGGCGGCACCATGCCGTTCCTGGTCGAGCGTTTCATCCGCATGGAGAAGAATCCGCGCTACGCGCCGCTGATGCCGCAGGGCTTCGTCGTTGAGGCGCAGAAATTCTTCTATGACACGGCGCAGATTCTCCATGGCGCGCCGCTCGTCGCCCTGAAGCAGCTCATTCCGCTGCCGCAGATCTGCTACGGCACGGACTATCCATGGCGCTATTCCGATGAATGCGTCAACAAGCTCATGGCGAGCGGTGTCTTCACGGCGGCGGAGCTTGCCGCGATCGATCGCAACGCCGCGCCCCTGTTCCCGCGTTTTGCGTAACGTCAGCCTGCTCGCGCGACTTCGGTTGGCTAGGCGATGGTCGCGCGAGCAGAGGACAAATTAATGCGCGACCACGGCCTCGGCCGGTGCGGGCGTCCCGGCGGCGCGAAGCCGCCGGCCGAGCAGGAACATCGCGCCGGCCGCGATCAGCGCCGGCACGGCGATGCTGAAGAAGAGGCTCTTCGGCGTGAAATGCGCCGCGAGCAAGACGCCGCCGATCATCGGGCCGACGATGGCGCCGACGCGGCCGACACCGAGGGCCCAGCCCACGCCGGTCGAGCGGATCGCGGTCGGGTAGAGAACGGCGGCCATGACATTGATGAAGCTTTGCCCGCCGATGATGCAACCGCCGGCGCAAATGACCGCGATCCAAAGAAGCGGAACATTGCCGCCGACCGAGCCGATGATGACGACGAAGAGAGCGGCGCCGACATAAAGCGTCGTTACGACGCGCGGCGCGCCGAGGCGGTCGACGATCGGTCCCAGCAGGAGCGTGCTCGCGATCCCGCCCCAGGGCATCACGCCGGCGAGGCTCAGCGCCGTGCCGAGCGGCACGCCGGCCTCGCGCAGGGTCGTCGGTAGCCAATTGCTCAGGAAATACATGACCAGCAGGTTGCAGAAAAAGACGACCCAAAGCAGCGCTGTATTGACAGCGCGACCGTCGGTGAAGAGATGGCGCACGGTGAAGCCGTGCAGCGGCTCTTCGGCGATGACGAAATTTTCGTTGCCTTTGAACGAGTCGCGGCGTGTGAGGCGCCGGAGAAGGCGGGCGACCTCGTCGGGCCGGCGGGCACGCGCGACGAGGAAGCGGATTGATTCCGGCAGAGCGAAATAGGCGAAGGGCAGAAACAGAAGCGGCAGAGCGCCGCCGATGACGAAGAGGGCTTGCCAGCCGAAGTGCGGGATGACCGCCGCGCCGACGAAGCCGCCGGCGCCCGCGCCAAGCGCGAAGCCCAGGAACATGATCGCCGTGACCGTGTTGCGAATCCGCTTCGGCGCATATTCCGCGGTCAGCGCGATGGCGTTCGGCATGAGGCCGCCGACGCCCAATCCGGTGATGAAGCGCAGGATATAGAGCTGCCCGATCGATTGCGCCCAAACGGTGGTGAGCGCAAAGAGCCCGAAGATCGTGGTCGAGATGAGAATGACCGATTTGCGCCCGAACCGGTCGGCAATCGGCCCCGAGCAAAGCGCGCCGATCATCAGGCCGAAGAGCCCGGCGCCGAAGACCGGCCCGAAGGCCGGTACATTCACACCCCAAAGCGGCGCGATCACGGGCGCGACGAAAGCGATCGCGCCATTGTCAAAACCGTCGAGCGTGGCGAGCACGCCGCACCAAATCGCCACGGTCCATTGAAACCGACCGAAGCGTTCGCCGTCGATAACATGCGTGACGTTGACCGTAGGCCCTTGCGCCATAACGCCCTCCCTGTGATCGACCGTTTTTGTTAATTTTTATATTAGGCCAATTATGCAGCGATCGCGGTTCCGGGGGAAGCGCTTTCCCCCGGCCGCGGAAGATGCCGCCAGGAAAGAGGGCGGCCGATGAAGCGAAAGCGTATCTCGTGGAGATGAAATCGCATCCCCAACGTCCTCGCGAGGAGCCCTCAGGCTGCCCGAAGGCGACGACGCGATCCGGAGCCGCCGCAAATCCCTCGATCGCGTCGCCTCGCTCGCGGTGACGACACTTAACTTCTCATCGGGAACGGCTTCAATTGCCCCAGACCTCGCGCGCGACCTCGACGATCAGCTTCAGCTTCGCGATCTCATCGGCGACCGTGAGCTTGTTGCCTTCGAGCACGCTGGCAAAGCCGCATTGGGGCGAGAGGGCCAATTGCTCGAGCGGGCAATATTTCGATGCCTCCTCGATGCGGCGCTTCAGATCGTCCTTCTTTTCGAGTTGCGGCACTTTCGAGGTGACGAGGCCGAGAACCACGATCTTGCCCTTCGGCACGAAGCGCAGCGGCGCGAAATCGCCGGCGCGCGGGCTGTCATATTCGAGGAAGTAGCCGTCGACATTGACCTGGTTGAACAGCACCTCGGCCACCGGGTCATAGCCGCCCTCGGCGATCCAGGCGCTCCGCGAATTGCCCCGGCAGACATGCATCGCGACCGCCATGTCCTTGGGCTTGTCCTGGATAACGGCGTTCAAGAGCTTCGCGTAGGTCTGCGGCAGGGTCTCGGGATCCTCGCCGATCGAGCGCACCTGGTCGCGCAAGGTCGGATCGCAGAGATAGGCGAAATTCACCTCGTCGAGCTGCAGATAGCGGCAGCCGGCGGCGGCGAGATCCGCGATCTCCTCGCGATAGACCTTGGCGAGATCCGCATAGAAGTCCTCCATATTCGGATAGGCTTCGGTACTGATCGATTGCCGGCCGCCGCGGAAATGGATGTTGCTGGGCGACGGAATCGTGATCTTCGGCACGACGTGGCAGACGGATTTGAGAAACTTGAAATGCTCGACGAAGATCGGATGCGGACGATGGAGCTTGCCCTCGACGCGGAACCCGGGCGGCGTCATCTCGGTGTCGCCCTCATGGGTGTGAAAGCGCAGCTTCAGCTTGTTCTCGATCATCCGGACATTGCCGATCTGCTGCAGGAAGTCACGATGCCAGGATGAGCGCTGGTATTCGCCGTCGGTCGCGAGCTGGAGGCCGATCTCCTCTTGCAGCTTCACCACCTCGCGCACGCCGTCCTGCTCGATGCGGCGCAGTTCCTCGGCTTTCAGCTCGCCGCGGTCGAATTTCTGGCGCGCCGCGATCAGCGCCGGCGGTCGAAGCAAGCTGCCGACATGATCGGCACGAAAAGGCGGCGTCGTACGTTGAGACATGAGCATACCTCCATTCGTCGGCAGTCTTAAGGTGGGGATTCCGAAGGTCAAGTCGTGGGCGCGATGGGCGCTGGAATTTCGCGCCGAAGCGCCCTAATTTCACTTACAGAAAGCCGATTAGGGAGCCATCGCCCATGCCTTTCATCCGCGCCGGCGACATTACCGTTCACTATCTGCTCGAAGGGCCGGAAAGCGCACCCGTCGTCATGCTCTCGAACTCGCTCGGGACCAGCCTCGCGGTCTGGGATGCGCAGGCGGCGGCGCTCCGGAGCAAATATCGCGTGCTGCGTTATGACACGCGCGGTCACGGCTTGACCGACGCGCCGGCCGCGGGCAGCACCGGCTACACCATGGATCAGCTTGCGGATGACGCCGCCACCCTGATTAAGGTGCTCGGGATCAAGCGCGTCCATCTCTGCGGCCTCTCCATCGGCGGCATGCTCGG
>CAYMNX010000332.1:0-3307 GCA_964391905.1 uncultured Rhizobiaceae bacterium | reverse complement strand
TGATGCAGCTCGGGCAAGCCGGCATTGGGCTGCACCGAAATGAACCGCGGCCAGCTTTCGGCGAGCCATTTGACATGCTCCGCCATTTCCTGAGGACCGGTCGCGCAGTTGATGCCGAGAAGCGGCACGTCGAGCGCCTCGATCACCGTGGCGGCGGCCGCGATATCGGCGCCGACGAGCAAGGTTCCCGTCGTCTCGACCGTGACTTGCACGAAGATCGGTTGGTCACCCCTGACTTCGGCGATCGCGGCTTTTGCCGCGTTGACCGCCGCCTTGATCTGTAGCGTGTCCTGGCAGGTTTCGATCAGAATCGCATCGACGCCGCCGGCGATGAGACCGCGGCACTGGATGGTCAGTGCCTGCTCGAGCGAATCGTAATCGACATGGCCCAGCGACGGCAGGCGCGTGCCGGGCCCGACCGCGCCGATGACGAAGCGTGCGCGACCATCTTGCGCAAATTCGGCAATCGCCTCGCGGGCGAGCGTCGCCGCGCGGCAATTGAGATCGTAGGCTTTATCGGCAATGCCGAACTCGCCGAGCGTCAGCGGCGAGCCGCCGAAACTGTTGGTCTGAAGCGCATCGGATCCCGCTTCGAGATAACTGCGATGGATCGCGAGGACGAGATCGGGACGGCTCTCGTTGAGGATCTCGGGGCAATTCTCATGGCCCCGATAATCCTCGTCGAGCTTCAAGGGCATCGCCTGCACGCGCGTGCCGGTCGCGCCATCGCAGAGAAGAACCTGATCCGCCAGACAATCGAGAATATGGGCCATGGGATGCCGCCACTCGCTCAGACGCTCGGAACCGGAATCGCGGGCGCGACGCCGATCGTGTCGCATATCGCGAGAACGAGCTCGGCGCGGTTGAGTGTATAAAAGTGGAACTCGCCGACGCCCGCGTCACGAAGGCTGCGGCACTGCGCCGCGGCGACATCGACCGCGATCGCCGCGCGGGCGCGCGGATCGTCATCGCGCCCATCGAAGCGCGCGGCGAGCGCCGGCGGAATGCTGGCGCCGCAGAGGCTCGCGAATTTCTTCACCTGCGCGAAGTTCCCGACCGGGAGGATGCCGGGCACGATCGGCACGTCGATCCCGGCGGCGCGCGCCCGATCGAGAAAGCGGAAATAGAAGTCGACATCGAAGAAGAATTGCGTGATCGCGCGATCCGCGCCGGCATCGAGCTTGCGCTTCAAATTGTCGAGATCGGCCTCGGCGCTCGGCGCTTCAGGATGGGTCTCGGGATAGGCCGCGACGCTCAACTCGAAATCGGCGACGCGCTTCAAACCGGCCACCAGATCCGCGGCGCGCGCATAGCCATTCTCTTGCGGCCGATAGCGCCCCTGCCCCGCCGGCGGATCGCCGCGCAGGGCGACGATGTGACGAATGCCGGCGTGCCAATAATCTCGCGCCACCGCATCGATCTCGATGCGGGAGGCGCCGACGCAGGTTAGGTGGGCGGCAGGCTCGAGCGTCGTCTCGTTGCGAATGCGCGCGACCGTCGCATGGGTGCGCTCGCGCGTCGTGCCGCCGGCGCCGTAGGTCACCGAGACGAAGCGCGGCGCCAAATTTTCGAGCCGCTTCACCGCCTGCCAGAGCGCCTGTTCCATCTCCGGCGTCTTGGGCGGGAAAAACTCGAAGGAGACGAGCGGGCGGGCGCTCATGACGCGGCCGCGTGCGGAAAAGAGGGAGCGGCGGCCTTGGCGTCCTTGTTCCGCCAGGCGACCCAGATCGAGACGGTGAGCGGCTGGCCCAGAAGATGACGCACCGGCTCCGGCACCAGCCCGGCCTCGCGACACCATTGCGTGATCTCGGCATCGGCAAAGCCCAAATGGCGATGCGCGTGCTCCTTGCGTAGGAACTCGAGCGCGTGCGGCGCGAAATCGACGATCACGAGCCGCCCCTTCGGGCGCAGCATTCGCGCCGCCTCGGCAACCGCGAGCGAGGGCCGATCGGCGTAATGCAGCACCTGGTGAAAGATCGCCGCATCGAAGGAGGCGCTTGGCAGCGGCACTTGATAGATGTCGCCCTGGCGGATGGTGCAGTTGTGCAGATCGGCGCGCTCGAGATTGACCCGCGCCACCGCCAGCATCTCGCGCGAGATGTCGATGCCGACGGCGCGATCGACGCGCGGCGCGAAGATCTCGAGCATGCGCCCCGTACCGGTGCCGAGATCGAGAAGATCGCGCACGTCTTGTCCGGAGAGCGCCTCGATGATCGCGGCCTCGACCTCGCGCTCGTCGATATGGAGCGAGCGCAAGCGATGCCATTGCGCGGCATTGGCGCGGAAATAGGCATGGGGCGCTTCGGCGCGCTGGCGCTTCACCGTCTCGTGCCGCGCATCGTCGAGGAGCACGGTCGGATCATCGGACGGCACCGACGCGCAGATGCGCTTTGCCAGCTCCGCACCCCGCCCCCGTTCCGCCAGGCGATAGAAGACCCAGGTCCCTTCGCGAAACCGGTCCAACAGCCCGGCGTCGCAGAGCAGCTTCAAATGCCGCGACACCCGGGGCTGGCTCTGGCCAAGTATGTCGGTGAGCTCGCTGACGGTCAGTTCGCCGCGGGCGCAAAGCAGCAGGAGACGCAGCCTCGTTGCTTCAGCGGCGGCCCGCAGGCCCGACAGAACGGTTTCCAAATCTCGATTCCCCTAAATCCCATCGCTTAACTAAGTCAGGATATAAACATCTCTTTATGTTATAAGTCAATCAGTATCTTAGAATACAATTTTGCCACAACGACCGTGGGCAGGTGGACGCTTGTTCGCCTCATGCGGCGGACCTATGCTCGCCGACCCGGAGGAATTGCACCCATGCGTCAGCGCCTTAGCCTGTACTTCTCGCTTTTCGTCGTAATCTTCGGCGTGGCGGTTTCCGACGCGCGGGCATTTCCGTCCAACGACCCATCAGCCTTGGTGAACGGCCTCGTCACCGAAGCGATTGCGGCCATTCAGGACCAGCAAATCTCGGATAACGATCGGGAGAAGAAATTCCGCGGCCTTCTCGAGGGCGGCTTCGACATCCCGCGGATCGCCCGTTTCGTTCTGGGACGCTATTGGGCCGGCGCAAGCGATGCCCAGCGTCAGCGCTTTACCAGCTTGTTCGAGGATTGGATTGTTCGCACCTATGCATCGCGCTTTCGCAGCTATAGCGGCCAAACCATCAAGGTGACGGGCACGAGAACCGAAAGCCAAATCAGCACCGTGGTGATGAGCCAGCTCGTCAGTCCCGGAAACGCGAACCCCGCCAAGGTCGATTGGCGCGTGCGCAAGGAAGGCGACAACAGCTATAAGATCATCGATGTCGCGGTCGAAG
>CAYMNX010000331.1:0-7861 GCA_964391905.1 uncultured Rhizobiaceae bacterium | reverse complement strand
TGGCGATCCGTTGCGTTAAGAGGCCTGATAAAGCGGGGACGGCGCCGGACAAAGAGACCGATCGGCGCCGTCAAAGATAAAAGGGTGGCGCCTTTCCCGTGCGATCACCGCGTCGGGCTGCCCACGGCCCCCAGCCTCTCGATCAGAAGCAATAGAGGATTGACGACATGACAGTGTCACGCACGACCATTGTTCCGCTGACCATGATCGGATTCTTCGGCGCGGCGCTTGCGACCGGCCCGGCCGGGAGCCAAAGCTTCAATGCGCCCGCACCGTCGCCGCAACAAACCAATCCCAGCCGCCCGAACATCATCCCTCCCCCGCCGCGGCAACAACAATCGCGAAACCCGAGCCAGGGCAATGATCTCTCGCGCTCGGGTGGGGTGATTGCGCCCCCATCCACCGGGAACGAGGATGTCGTCCCCCCGCCCAGCGACGGCGCGCCGGCCACGCCAGTCATCCCTCCGCCCGGAACACGCGGCGGCAATCAGAATGTCGAGCCGAAGTGACGCCGAGTTGCCGGATGACGCCGCGCTGTCCCGGTTGCGCCGCTGCGCGGAACCGGACCGGCAAAAAAATCAGCGCGGTGTCATTCGTCCGGCGGAATCGACCGCTCCGCTTATTGCCCTACCAGAGCTTTGAGGCGCCAACGCCACGAAGCCATCGCGCTGGGCCGCGCGACGCCGCTTCCGAGCTCACCGCTGAGGATGTTTCTGCGCGTCTGGTGCAGCACTTGCAGGACGAGCGCATGGGTCGTGGTCCCGCAGTCATTGAATCGCTCGATCTGCCGATAGGACGTGCCGGTGACCTCTCGAATCGCCTGCAAGATCGGCTTGCGCAGTACCGCGACGGCGTCGGCATCTTGCATCGCGCCGAGGATGCAACGCCGCCCATCGCTCGATTGCAGCAAGCCTTTGCACCAACGATCCTCGCTCGCGAGCAGGTCGATCACGCGATCGATTTTTTCGAGAGCTACAATGCGATCCTCATAAACCCTGCCATCAAATGGCATAACGGCCTCCTTAAGTGTCGGCACTCCGCGACGGCGCGGATGCGGTTCAGATCTGGACGTGCTGGTTGTTACGGGCCTTTTTTCACGGCCAGTTCGATAACGTTAAATCCGATCGACCATCCGTGTCCATATTGGCGACGTCTCTTTGAAGACCTGACGGCAACAGACCCCGCAAAGCGCCGCAACGAAGAGGCGAGTTTGTGGCAACGGCGTGACCGCCGCCTGAGCCCCGGATGCTCTTGCGATGATACGAACACGGGGGGAGCGCCAACGACGCCACCCGATCGTGATCGGCCGAATAATGGCGGAAAAGTGGAAGGGGGCGGTCGCGAACGCGGCTCGGATCGCAGGTGCAGTGGACCGGCACCTATCGCTGCCGATCGGGCATATCGTGCATACGCAGCAAGCGCAGCGCCTCGCCCGGCGTGAAGCCCAGTTTGCGCAGGCGCGCCAAGGCTTCTTCCTGACTGAGCTTTTGCCCGTTCGCTTCGCTGGCGCGATAGCGACGCAGAATATCCTCGAGCTCAGCAAGATATTCCTCGGCAGAGCGTCTCCGAATCATTACGTGAGGGCCCTCGCTCCGATGTTAAACCTCACGCTTCAACTGTGTTGTCGGCCCTCACTCGTCAAGAACGGCGGGTGTGGTCATTGATGAAGCTGGAGCGCCCCGAATCAGCGGACCTGGTGATAGTGCTTCACGCGGAGCATCGCACCCTCGATGTTCCGATTGTGCTCTTTGATCTGCCGATGCGCCTCGCTGTCGAGATAGTTGCGAATGCTTTCCTCCGAATCCCATTCCGAATAGGAAATGAACTCGCCGGGATCGTCGATGCCATGCAACAAATGCTCGGACAGACATCCCTCTTGCGCGATCATGAGCGGCGCGCATTTCTCTTTCCAGTTATGGACGGCTTGATCCGCCTTCTCGGGCGGGACGCGGGCGTAGATGAGACGAATGATCGACATCGCGCACCTCCTTGCATGCGACTGTCACGAGGGCGGGTGACGGAGTTGATTAGGGACCCGGATCGTCGTCGCCGCCGGAATCATCCTGCTCATTCAATCGATCCTGCGCGCCCTGCACGATTTGCTCGAGCTGAGCGAGCGAGGCGTCCACGGCCCCGCATTCGGTGCTGCCGTTGTCGACGGCTTGCTGGCCCTCGCCCGCGCTGTCGATGAAGAGCGCGCGCGCCGACGCGTCATCCTGTTCATCGATAGCGGCTGCGGTGATGATTTTGATTGTTCGTGTCGCATCTGCCGAGACGCGGTCCTCGCTGATCTGATCGCAGGCGGTGGCGGCGCCCAATATGCGGCCCGCCGCTGCGGAGAAGGCCTGCGCGTCGCTCGCTTGCCGGCCTTGGCCAGGTTCAGCGGCAAGCACGACCGATGTGCCGAGGCCGATCGCCGCCGTCACCGACAGGCTCAACCGTATGACCATTCGCCTCTCTCCTTGCCACGACGCCGCCCCTTTTTCGCAGAAGGCGGCGCGCCTCGTTCCCGCACTCACTTCTGCGGCGTGCCGGGGTTCGGCGAGCCTGCGGCCGGCCCATTGGCTCGCGATCCGTGCTCTGCGCATTGCGTATCCGCCAATTGGCCGCCGGCATTTCGCGCCGCCTCTCCCCTTGGAGCGGCCGTCGTTTGCCGCGTCGCGACGGCGCGCGTCGAATCTGGGGCGCCATTTTCGGCGACGTTCGATCCCGGCTCGCAGGGCGAGGAGAGGCCCAAGCTCGGCGCGTCCAAGGGCGCGCGAGAATTGGGGTCGTAAGGACCCGGCCGGGTACGATCATTTGGCCCTTGCGCCAGCGCAACGCCGGCGATGCTCACGGCCGCGGCCCAACCGATGAGAGCGGATCTCATCATGGCGCC
The DNA here is from genome assembly GCA_964391905.1 of uncultured Rhizobiaceae bacterium. Lineage (GTDB taxonomy): Bacteria > Pseudomonadota > Alphaproteobacteria > ATCC43930 > CGMCC-115725 > CAIKMD01. The sequence continues at coordinate 4,983 of CAYMNX010000331.1, read as the reverse complement.
CTCCTTTCTTCATCATCGAAGCGAGAGTCCCCCAGACAACACGCGACGGAACGAGGCGTTGCTTCGCGAAGCAACCGTGGCAGGCGCCGCTTCGGTGCCGAATTACCGCGACCGCGACGAGGAACCGACCGGCTCGACTCTAGGCTGCGAGCTGCTGGGCCTTTGCGGCGATGGCGTGGCGCGAGATGCCGTAACGGTCGAGCAGCTCTGCCTCTTTGCCCGAGCGCGGCAGGGCGGTGATGCCCAGCCGATAGACGGGCGCGATCTCGCCGACCGCGGCTGCGACGGCGTCGCCGAGGCCGCCATCGATCGCGTGGTCCTCGACCACGATCAGCCCATCCGTATCGCGCGCGGCGATCGACAGAGTCTTCTCGTCGAGCGGCTTGACCGAATAGGCGTCGATGACGCGGGTCGGAATGCCGCGCTTCTCGAGATCGTCGTGGGCTGCGAGCGCCTCGTGAAGGGTGATGCCGGCGCCGACGAGGGTCAGGCGATCATGATCCGACGATCGCAGGACCTTGCTCCCGCCGATCGGAAACTCCTCGTCATTGCCATAGATCACGGGGGTTTTCGGGCGAGAGGTGCGCAGGTAGGCGATCCCCGTGACGCGCGCGGCCGCTTCGGTCAATCGCTCGGCGCTCACCGCATCGGCGGGGTAGAGGATCGTGCTCTCGATGAGGGCGCGGAACATCGCGATATCCTCAAGGCCCATTTGCGACGGCCCGTCTTCGCCGATCGACACGCCGGCATGGCTGCCGCACAGCACGAGATGCGGCGGGCGGCTGTATTCCGCCATGCGGATGAAGTCATAGGCGCGCGTGAGGAAGCAGGCGAAGGTCGCCGCGAACGGGATCTTCCCGGCGACGGCAAGCCCGAGCGCGGCGCCGATCATGCCCTGCTCCGCGATGAAGCTTTGGAAGAAGCGCTCCGGGAATTTCGCAGCGAACTGCGCCGCGCCCGTCGAATTCTTGACGTCGCCGTCGAGCGCAACGATGCTCGGATCGCCCTCGCCCAGCTTCTCGAGCGCTCGGCCATAAGCCTCGCGTGTCGCGACCGCCTCGCCCAAGCGGTAGCCGACCGTCAATCGCGGCGGCGCCTTTGCCGCTGCCGGCCGCCGCGGCGTCTGCCCGATGCGGCGCGGCTCCGGTCGCGGCGTCGCCGCGCCCTCGCCGAGCTCGGCGAGGGCTTTCTCCATCTGCTCACGGTCGAGCGGCTTGCCGTGCCAGCCACTCGCCCCCTCGAGGAAGGAGACGCCCTTGCCTTTCTCCGTCCGCGCGATGATCGCCGTCGGCCCGTGATCGCGGCTCCTCTCGAGCGCATCGAGGACGGCTGCGATATCATGTCCATTGACCTCGATGGCGTGCCAGCCGAAAGCGGCGAAGCGCCGCGCGAAGACACCGGTGTCATGGTGATAGGGCGCGGCTTCGCTTTGACCGAGGCCGTTCACATCGACGATCGCGACGACATTCGTCAGATGATGGAGAGCGGCGAACTGCGCGGCCTCCCAGACGGAGCCCTCCGAGCACTCGCCGTCTCCGAGCAGGCAATAAATGCGCGCATCGATACCGTCGAGCCGGTTCGCCGCCGCGATCCCATTCGCGCCGGCGAGCCCCTGCCCCAGCGATCCGGTGGCGATCTTGACCCACGGATTGTTCGGGGTCGGATGACCTTCGAAGGTGCTATCGATGCGGCGCAGCGAGAGCGGGTCCTCCGGGCTCGCGCCCGCTTCATGGAGGGCCGCCCACAAGATCGGCGCCGCATGGCCCTTCGACAGGACGAAGCGGTCGACATTGCGCGCGGCGGGATCGCCCGGATCCCACCGCATCTCGCGGAAGAACAGCGCCGCCACGATATCGGCACAGGAAAGACACGAGGTCGGATGCCCCGATCCCGCCGCCGTCGTCATGCGGATGACGAGCCGGCGCAGATTGCGCGCGGCCGAGCGCAAGCCATCGAGATCCGAGAAGCGCGTCGCGCGCTCGCATTTGATGCGAAGCTGCGCCATCACCGCATCGAAGGGCGCGATGAATGTCTGGATGCCTTCGTTCTCGAGCTGCGCCGTGACCTGCTCGAACCCGATCCCGAGCCGGCCAAGATCGCTCATGACCCGGCGCGCCTCGTCGAGACCGCGCTCGACGGTGTCATCGACGACGCCGTGGTCGCGAAACGCCGCGATCGTCTTCTCGGGCATGGTGTTGACGGTAAAAGGCCCGATCAGCGGCTCGACATAGGCGAGGTCGCGATAGGCGGGGTTCTTGGTGCTGGTGCTGGCCCAGAGCATGCGCTGGACCTGCGCGCCCTTCGTCGCAAGCGCTTTCCAGCGCTCGCCGGCGAGGATGCGCTTGAAGCTCTGATAGGCGAGCTTGGCATTGGCGACCGCGGCCTTCCCAAGAAGATCCTGCAGGTCGGGAGCGGCGACCGGCTTGCGGCCCGGCACGATCCGCTGTTGCAGCAATTCATCGACGAGCGTGTCGATGCGGCTGAGGAAGAAGCTCGCGACCGAGGCAACGCGGTCGATCCTCTCGCCGGCCGCGAGGCGGCGCTCGAGCGCCCGCAAATAGGCCTCGGCGACGGCTTCGTAGCTTGGGATCGAGAACAGCAAGGTAATATTGACGTTGATCCCCTCGAACAAAAGCTGCTCGATGGCGGGAACGCAAGCGGCGGTACCCGGGATCTTGATGAAGAGGTTGGGACGGTCGACCGCCGACCAGAGACGGCGCGCCTCGGCGATCGAGCCCTCGGCATCATGCGCCAGATGCGGCGAGACCTCGAGGCTGACGAAGCCGTCGCCGCCCTTCGCCTTGTCATAGATGGGGCGCAGGATATCGCAGGCCTCGCGTATATCGGCGGTGACGAGCTCTTCGTAGATCTCCCCCGTCGAGCGCCCGGCGGCGGCCGCCCGCGCAATGTCGTCGTCGTAGTCGGGCCCTCCCCCCATCGCCTTTTCGAAGATCGACGGATTCGAGGTGATACCGCGCAGCCCTTCCTCGGCAACGCGGCGCCGGAGCTCGCCGGATACGATCATGCGCCGTGTCAGATCATCCATCCAGCAGCTCTGGCCATGGGCAAGGAGTTCGACCATTCGGTCCATCGCCGTCTCCTTAAATATGTATCGGTGCTCTTATATATTGGTGTTCGCTAGGCGCCTGCCTCGCGCTCGAACATGGCGGGGGCGCCAAGCTCCTTGAGATGAAACAGCCGGAAGGCGCGCTCGCCATTAACATCGAGCACGCGTAGATCGTCGGATTCGTGCAGATCCCGCATGACGACATCGAAATGCCCGGCATACCGCTCTTTCGCCAGATCGACCGGCAGCTCATAGGCGATGAACTTCTCGATGCCTTTGGCGCGCAGCTTTTCGAGAAGGGTCGGATCCGTCAACGATTTGTGCGATGTCGCGATCACGAGTGGACCGCTTCCTGTAAAGAGTAAAGCCGTCTTCATGTGCCAAATCCCGACCACTCGCCGTGGTCCCGAAAGCCTGAGTATCCATTAACTTGCGAAGACGGGACGGAGTTCCGTCGATGATCGCGGCGCGCCCGACGGGCGGGGTGGGCGCGCAAAAAGCGCATCCTTGTGGTCCCCTTCACAGCGAGCAGAAGCCTCCCCGCGTAGGTTTGGGGCCGTCAAGAGACGCGCCGGAGCATTGGGCTCCGGGCCTCATCCAGAAGGAACCTAACCCATGCTTCGCTTCTCCCTCCTCTCCACCGTCGCTGCTCTCGCCCTCGTCGTCGCGCCGCTGATGGCGTCGGCGGGCCAGATCAACAAGGCTCCGACCTATCAAACCTCGACCTCGGGTGCGGCCTCTTTCTTCGGCTCGGCCAACGCCCTGTCGCTCAACACCAACCAGGTCGATCAGTCGAACCTGAAGCTCGGCGGCAAGAAGATCTACCAGAATAACTGGGCCCCGACCCATCAGACCGCGACGAGCGGCGCGCTCGCCATCGGCGGCGATGCCAGCGCGACCTCGGTCAACATCAACGAAGTCCAGCAGGGCAACGGCGCCCTCGGCAAGGGCATCTACCAGCACAACAGCGCGCCCACGACCCAGAGCGCGACGAGCTATGCGGTGAGCGTCGGCGGCGATGCGAGCGCCGTGTCCGCCAACTCCAACGCCATCTCGCAAGGCAACGAGGGCGTCCGCTAAGCCTTCATCCGAAGCTTTCTCGAGACGAGGCCCGCGGAGCCTGGCTCCGCGGGCCGTTTTCGTTCGCGCCAGCCGGCCAAGCTGCGCCCGTTTCTCTGCCGTTTCTGTGACCTGGTTCACAGGGCGCGGGCGCCAGGATCGGCTACCCTCGGGTCCAACGGAGGTGCTCATGCCCAAGCTTCATCTTCTGACGGCGGCATCGGCCGCGCTCATCATCGGATATCTCTTCTCGACGCCGGCCCCGCGCGCCGAATCGTTGAGCTGCGCGTCGGCCAATGGCGTGACCCGCTGCAGCGGCTCCGGCGGCCTCGACTGCCAGACGGTCGAGGGGCGCATGGTCTGCGCGCCGGGCGCGAAAGGCAGCTGCGAGACGACCGGAGAGGTGACCGTTTGCCGGAACGGCAGCGTCACCCAGACTTTCAGGACAGGCCCGCGCTCACCAAAATCCGCGGGCGACGGTCAAAAGCAATTGCAACAAGAACACGACTCACTGCCGGAAGATTCCAACCGGGAGTGGCTCTCGATCGAGCAAGGCGGCCATGGCCAGCGCTTGTCGATGGAGCAGCTCGATCGAGCGCTGCGCATGCTCCGTCGCGACGCGGATTGACCTGGGCCCATCGCCCGCATCTGTGGCTCTCTTCACAGCGCCGGAGGTCCGTTCCGACTACCCTCGCAGCGATGATCAAAGCCGGAAGGAGCTCCCCATGCCTCGCCTCTCCGTTCTTGGCATTCTTGCCAGTTTCGCCGCTCTCACCGTCGCCACGACCGTATCGGCTCAGGAAACGGGCGGGATTACGCTGAGCCCCGAGGTTCTCAAAGCGGATAACGCGCAGGGG
>CAYMNX010000330.1:0-4997 GCA_964391905.1 uncultured Rhizobiaceae bacterium | reverse complement strand
ATTGTCGCTCATCGCGTAGTGCTGGGCATAATTCCACAGCGCCGTGACGGTGTTGCCGTCGAAATAGCCCATGACGCTCGAACCGTCAGGACGGCAGCCGAGGCCAACGCGCGATGTAGCCTGGACGAATTTGTCCATGAGGCCGCCGTCGACCGACTTCTGCTCGTCGGTGTAGTTGTGATCGAGCGAGCAGGTATAGGCCTCGGAACGGTCGTAGCGGAAGGGCTGACGGATATTCGGATTATTGGTGAGGAGCCCGGCGGAAAGGAGATTGTTGACGGCGGGCGTGTCGTCGCGCGCGACGAATTTCGGCTCGCCCTTCGGGTTCGCGGCAAACGGATAGGTCGCGAAATAGTGATCGAAGCTTTCGTTCTCTTGGAAGATGACGACAACGTGCTTGATCGGCGTCTTGGTGGACGTGTCGTCCCTGTCGTGAGCGGTGCTGGGCATCGCGAAACCGGTGGCGAGGATCGTGCTCGCGCTGAGCGCGGCGAGCGTTCCCCGCCACGACGAACGGTGTCTAGCTTTCATGGATTTCCCCTTGAATAAGGTGAGCTGTGCGTTTGCCTTGCTCGCACCGGAAACAACTCTCTCGAGACACCGGCAGAGACCTTTGCCTTCCGAGAGGTGCGAACGCGGCGAGGGGAATGTAGAGGCTGCGGGTTACAGTTTTTTTTCGAAAATATGCCACTTGTGGTGCCGCGGCGTCCGCCAAGCGCTCGTCGCCGCCTTCGTTGTTGATCATGCGTGATACGCAACGATGGCGTGCCGAATCATTGCGTTGTCATAAAAATGAAAGATAAGGGGGCTAAATCTCGCCTCGAACGCCACTCCGAGAAATTGGTTCTGCGCCGCCGAGGTTGTGCGATGCCGTATTCTTTTGACTTGCGAACCGCCGCGCGAAGAGCAGCCGCTTGCGTTCTTTCCGTTCTCTTCGGCGCGATAATCATGATGTTCGCCGGTTGGGGCGCGCGTGCCGAAGCGCTCGACGGTCCTGCCGAGCAATACCGCCCCTACATGATCGACGAAATCGGCCAGGCCCTCCAAGGCGCCAAGACGTTGCGCGAGCGCCTCTCCGCCAAAGATCTCGACGGCGCTAAGAAAGCGTGGATTACCGCCCGAGTCGGATGGGAGCGCGCCGAGGTCTTCACCAGCGGCTTCGTCCCCGATCTCGACGAGGAGATCGATGCCTGGCCCAACGCGCTGACGGGCTTTCATGCGATCGAAGCAAAGCTCTTCGGTGCCGGCTCGACCGAGCTCGGCCAAGAAGCCGACCAACTGATCTACCGTTTGACGGATCTGGATATCAAAATCCGGCAGATTCCGCTCAACGCGCAGGGCCTGCTCAACGGCACGGCACGATTGGCGTATGAGGTCGGCGAAAGCAAGGCCGACGGCGGCGAGTCGCGCTACAGCGGCACGTCGCTCGACGATATGCGCAACAACGTCTCGGGCATCGAACTCGCCTACAAAGTCATCTTCGCCACTGCGCTCAACGCCGCCGATCCGAAGCTCGCGAAAAAGACCGAGGGCACGATCACGCAATTGGCGGACCTGCTCAAGGTCGACGACCTCAAAAAGGTCGAGCCCGAGCGGGTTCGCGCCGCCAGCGAGGATCTCGTCGTCGCGCTGCAGGAAGCAGCGCCAAAGGTCGGTCTTCGCACGCCGACGCTCGAGGACATCACGCAGTGAGGAGCGGGCATCAGCGACGCCGAATGCCGAGAACCCTCCTCCTCCGCTTTGCCGCCGCACTCGCGATCGTCGGCCTTTTGTTGATCGCGCCGTTGCGAGACGGGCGCGCCTTTCCGATCCATGGCGATCAGACCATGCTCCCAAGCGGAACGGAGCTGAACGAAGATTCGCTGTCGCGTCCGCGCGAGATCTTCAAATCTGAAGCGATTGGCGGCAGCAAATCCTATCTCGTCAATCTCGGCGATATGGCGTTCAGCGCGCCCTCCATCCTGGGCGGTGTCGCGCGCAAAGCCGGCATCAGCTGCGCCACCTGTCATGTCAACGGCGCCTCGAACGCCAAGCTCTATGTTCCCGGCATGTCGACGCGCCCGGGCAATTTCGACACCACCGGCGCGCTGTTCAACCCTAAAGCCGATAACGGGGCGCTCGATCCCGTCACGATTCCGAGTCTGCGCGGCGCGCGGTATCTCGCGCCTTACGGCCATGATGGCCGCATGGCCTCGCTGCGCGATTTCATTCACAACGTCATCGTCAACGAGTTCGCGGGGCCCGAGCCATCGCCCGGGATTCTTGATGCCTTGGTGGCGTACATTCAGGATATCGACTTCCTGCCGAACCCCAGCCTTGGTCCCGGCGGCCGGCTCAACGACAAGGCGAGCGCCGCCGAGCGCCGCGGCGAGGCGCTCTTCTCCAAGCCGTTCCCGCACGATCCGACCCTCAGCTGCGCCGCTTGCCACGTTCCCGCGGGCGCGTTCGTCGACCATCGGCAACATGATGTCGGCTCGGGCGGGCTGTTCAAGACGCCCACCTTGCTCAACGCGGATTTCAACGCGCCTTATTTTCACGATGGCCGCTATGACACCTACGATCAGGTGGTCGCGCATTTCGATCGCTTCTTCGATCTCGGCCTGTCGCCGCAGGATCGCAAGGATCTCGTCGCCTATCTGACCGCGGTCGGCGATGGGCAGCGGGCCTATGAGAATGACGGCGTCACGGCGGAGCTCAAGGAGATCAACGATTTCTCGAGCGTGCTCGATACTGCTATTCCCGCCCATGACGTTCCCGTCATCGCACTGACGGTCAACACGGTGGGCGGCGAATTGCGCGAGCTGACGGAGCAATTTCCCGACCGCAAGGACACGACTGTTTCAGGAGGCAAGGAAGAGCGCAACCTCGCCCGCGCCGTGCTGAAGGAGCTCGTCCTCGACCTGCGGCGCCTCGACGACGCGGCCGCCGAGGAACGCTTCGACGATGCGGACGCGGAGTACACCAAATATAAGAAGATGATGGTTGCGGCGGCGCCGACGCTGCTAAAAAAGGCCGAGCCGTGGTCGCTGTTCAATCCGGCGGTTCACGATGCGCACTACGCCGCGATGAAGCAGCTTCTGCAAACGGCAAACGACGCATCGCATTGAACCGATAGCGCGTCACCTTAAACCATTGCCCCAAAAAGAACACGGAGTTTTCGCCGAGGTGAGATGCAGCCGAGATGTTGCTGTCATCTTCGGCATTTAACCTTCAGGCGCTGTTTCAGAACTCTGGAGGGATGATTTATGCAGCAACAAGTTTTCGGTCGAAAAAAGTCGCGGCTAAAAATCGCGCTCGGCGTATCGCTGGTAGCGTTGTCGGTTTTCGGCATGGCTTCGGCGGGAGACGCCGCGGGTTCGTCGAAGAGCAGCGACCCCGCTGATTCAATCAAGACGGAAAGCCCGATCAAGCACGTGATCATCTTGATCGGCGAGAATCGCGGACTCGATCATACTTTCGGCGTTTACAAGCCGAAGGGCAAAGGACAGACGATCTCGAACCTTCTTTCGAAAGGCATCGTCAACGCCGATGGCACGCCGGGACCGAATTTCGCTTTGGCGCAGCAATACGCGGTCGCGCCGCAGCCGAGCTACTACATCGGCGCGCCCAATGGCGCCAAGACGCCCTACAGCGCGGCCAATCTGATGCCGCAGCCCAACACCAACGGCGCGCCATCGGCGCAAAGCGACACCGCGCCGCCGTTCAAGACCGTGGCGGAAGTCGGCGCGGTCGAGAACGATATCGACGTGGACGATCTTTTCCGCCTCACGACGGGCGCCACCGGCCTGCCGACCGGCGTGCTCGACACGCGCGTCCCCGGGGCCGGCAACCTGCCGAACGGACCCTTCCTGCTGCAGGGACCGAATCTCAGCGACGACGACTACACCGGTGACATGACGCACCGATACTACCAAGCCTTCCAGCAGCAGGATTGCAGCATCGCCAACGCGACGAAGGACAATCCAACGGGATGCCTCAACGATCTCTTCCCCTTCGTCATGGCGACCTATTCGGCGACCAACCAAAGCGCCGGCAATGAGATGGGCTTCCTCAACGCCGAACAAGAGCAAGCGAGCTTGCACAAATCGTTGGCCGATCGGTTCACCTTGAGCGACAATTTCCACCAATCCTTCCTCGGCGGCACCGGCGCCAATCATTTCATGCTGGGCACGGGCGATGCGGCATTCTGGAGCGATGGCAACGGCAATCCGATAACGCCGCCATCGAACATCGCCAACCCCAATCCCAAGCCCGGCACCGTCAACCAGTACATTGCCGACAACAACTTCAGCAATTGCTCCGATGTGTTCCAGCCCGGTGTCGGACCGATCGTCAGCTATCTCGAGAGCCTGCCCTATTCGGCCCAGCCCAATTGCGAGTCGCGGCATTACTACATGCTCGACAATACCAATCCGGGCTTCCTCCCGAACGGCGCGCTCGCCCATGGATCGACCATTCCGCCATCGTCGGTGCGGACGATCGGCGACGCGCTCAACGAGAAGAAGATCAGCTGGGCCTATTACGGCGGCGCCTATAACGACGCCGTCGCGCTCTCGGACAAAGCGGTCGCGGCGAATCCGAACAACCCCGATCTCACGGCGGCGGCTCTTGCCGATCCGGCCCACGCCTTGGGTGTCGCCTATTGCCAGATCTGCAATCCATTCGAATATGCCACCTCGATCATGAGCGATCCCGCGGTGCGGACCGCCCATATCAAAGACACGGACGATCTGCTTACGGCGATCGCCAACAACACGCTTCCATCAGTATCCTTCGGCAAACCCGATGGGCTGCTTGACGGTCATCCGCAGAGCTCGAAGATCGATCTCTTCGAGGCCTATGTGGAAAACATTCTCGAAGCGCTCGACGACAATCCGCGCCTCAAGGCCGAAACCGCCGTGCTCATCACCTATGACGAGGCGGGCGGCTACTATGATTCGGGTTTCGTCCAGCCGATCGACTTCTTCGGCGACGGCCCGCGCATCCCTCTTCTCGTC
>CAYMNX010000329.1:0-7492 GCA_964391905.1 uncultured Rhizobiaceae bacterium | reverse complement strand
GGTGGCGATCTGGCCGAGATAATGCTCGATCACCAGCGGATCGGATTGTAGTTGACGGCTCGGCCCATGATGAACGATTCGTCCGCGCTCGATCACATAGGCATATTCGGTGGCTTCGAGCGCGCGTTTCGCATTCTGCTCCACCAGCAGCATGGTGAGGCCGCGCTGATGAAGCCGCCGCAGTGTGTCGAAGACCTGCGTGACGACGGCGGGGCCGAGCCCGAGGCTCGGTTCGTCGAGCAACAAGAGCCGTGGACGGCCCATCAGGGCGCGACCAATCGCCAGCATCTGCTGCTGCCCGCCGCTGAGCTGGCCGGCGATTTGCGCGCGCCGCTCGGCAAGGATGGGAAAAAGGGTAAAGACCTCCTTCATATCGTCACGGATGACCCCGCCCCGCTTCGCCGCTGCGAGATGCCCGAGCCTGAGATTTTCCTCGACCGTGAGCGGCCCCAGGATCTGCCGTCCTTCCGGCACCATAAGGGCGCCGCGCCGCGCAATCTCATAGGTCGAAAGATTGGCGAGGGCGGAACCGTCCAACTCGATCGTGCCCGCGCCAGCGCGAACGAGCCCGCAAATCGTCTTCAACAGCGTCGTTTTGCCGGCGCCATTGGCGCCGATGATCGCGACCGCCTGGCCTTCGTCGATCGTAAAGGTCATTTCGTTCAAGACCGCGACGGCACCATAACCCGCGCTGATATGCTTGACCTGAAGCATGATCTACGCGCCGAGATAGGCTTTGATGACGGTGGCATCGCGGCTGATCTCAGGCGCCGTTCCCTGAGCGATGAGCCGGCCTGAATCGATGACATAGATCATTTCGCAAAATTCCATGACGAAGCGCATATTATGCTCGATCAGCAGCACGCCAATCCCCTCTTGCGCGAGGCTTCGAACGAGGATGCCGAGGCGGCGCGCCTCGACCTCGTTCATGCCCGCAACCGGCTCGTCAAGCAGCAGAAAATCGGGCTCCATGGCAAGAGCGCGCATGATCTCGACGAGGCGCTGATGCCCGTAGGACAAGCCCCCGGCCGGTGTCGCGGCGAGATCGACGAGATCGAACCGCTCGAGGAGCCGCGCGGCGCGCTCGCGGAAGGCGCGGCGCTCGCGCCAAATGGAGGGAAAACCCAAAGAATTGGCAAGCAGCGACGTCCGCTCGTGGCGATGAGCCCCGACCACGATGTTGTCGAGAACCGAGGCTTCGCGCAACAGCCGCACATTCTGGAAGGTGCGCGAGATGCCGCGCCGCGCGACGCGATGCGGCGGCTCGCCGTTGAGCTCGCGCTCGCCCAGCGCGATGCGGCCGGCGCTCGGTGTCATCAGGCCCGAGACCATGTTGACCACCGTGGTCTTGCCGGCGCCGTTGGGGCCGATGAGCCCGGTAATGCGCCCGCGCTCGATCTGAAGCGATAGCCCGGCAACGGCTTCGAGCCCGCCGAAATTTTTGGCAACGCCGTCAAGCCGAAGGGAGTCCATGGGCGCGCTCACTTTGCTCGCCGCGCGCGGCGATCGGGGCGCGGCGCAGCTTCCAGCGATGGACCAGCGAATCGACGATGCCTTGCGGCAAATAGATGATGACGAGAATGAGGAGCAACCCTTGCAGCAAGAGCCGCGCATCGGCAAGCGGCCGGATCAGCTCCGGCAAAACGATGAGGAAAGCGGTTCCAACCACGGGGCCCGCGACCATCGACCGGCCGCCCAGGATCACCGCCGCGATGATCAACACCAGCATCGGAAAGCCGAACACGTCGGGCTGGATCGAATAGGTATTGTAGGCGAGAAGGCAGCCGCCCAACGCGCCGATCGCGCCGGAAAGCGCAAAGGCATAGCGAAAATAGCGGCTGATCGAAATGCCGAGGGACATCGCCACCGTATAGTCCTGACGAATGGCGTCGAAAGCCCTGCCGATGCCACTCCGGTTGATGACCGCGAGCAGCGCGGCGAGCGCGACCACGACCGGGACGAGGATCCCTGTCGTTGCGACTTTCGGGATCGCGTTGAGCCCGAGCGGGCCTCCGGTGAGGGGTTGGGCGTAAAGCGTCAGCGACACCATGATCTGCACGAAGCCGATCGTCGCGATCGACTGAAACGCACCACGCAGCCTGGCGAGCGGCAAGGACAGAAAGAGGCCGGCGGCAACGCCGCAAAGGATTGCGCCGATGGCGCTCAGGAGCGGACCCAGCGCGGTCTCTTTCAAAAGGATGGCGCCGGCATAGCCGCCAATCGAGGCAAAACCGGCCGTTGCGAGCGAGAAGAGGCCGGCGCGCAACGCGACATATTGGCTGAAGGCGAGGACCGAATAGATGCAGATGAGATCGAAGAGCGGGCGATAGGTGAGAATGAACTCCAGCATCGTCAGGCGACCCGGTACTCGGTATGAATGCCGGAGAAAAAGCCGCTGGGCCGGATCAGCAAGACGAGGAAGAGCAACCCGAACACCACGGCGTCCGACAATTCGGTCGAGATATAGGCCGTGGTGAGGGTCTGGATCATGCCGATCAGGATCCCGGACAAGACCGCGCCCATGACGCTGCCCAAGCCGCCCAAAACAATGACGACGAACGCCTGCAGCATCACGGCTTCGCCCATCACATAGGTGACGGAATTGAACGCGATGCCGAGAATGACCCCGGCTGCGCCCGCAAGCATCCCCGCGATGAAGAACGAAGTGAGATAGACCTTGCCGGGATTGACGCCCAACAGCATTGCGGTCTGCTCGTTGACGGCGACCGCACGCGCCTCGCTACCGAGGCTCGTGCGAAAGAGAAAGAGCAGCAGCCCCAGGACGATCACCCCCACGGCGGCAAGAATGACGATTTGCTGCAGCGAGATGCGCATGCCGAGGAAGTTGTAGAAAATGACCGGAAAGATGCCGAAGGGAAAGCGCAAGGTCTGCGCGTTCGTCGCCTGCTGCGCGAGCTGCATCAGTATGAGATTGGCGCCGATGCTCGCGACGATGGTGCCGAACTCGTCGCCCTGATGACGGCGCAGCGGGCGGAAGACAAAGAGATCGAGCGCGACGCTGACGAGCCCGGCGCCGATCGCCGCGACGATGAAGGCGGCCCAAAGCGGCAGGCCGCCGCGCGTGGTGGCAAAATAGCCGATGAAGGCGCCCCACATGAAAACCGCGCCATGGGCGAGGTTCAGGATGCGGTGCATGCCGAAGACCAGGGTGAGGCCGAGCGAGAACAGCGCGTAGACGGCACCGACGACCACGCCATTCAGGAGCTGTTGCGCCAGCATGATCGCTCCTCCCTCACCCCGACTGCCGCCACCCTACCTATTTCACCAGCTGCTGAGCGCCATTCACGATTTGCAGCATGATTAAACCGAAGAGCGGCATTCGGTCTTGATCGTAGGAAAACTTTCCGGCACCCAAGGGTGTGTCGATATCTTTGAGCTTCGCCATCGCATCGCGCACCTTCTCGCGATCGGCGCCCGGGCCGGCATCGTGAATCGCGTGCGCCAGAAGCAGCATGCCGGTATAGGCCCAGGCAGCATTCTGATCCGGCTCCTTGCTCGTGCGCTTCTTATATTCGCCCACGAAATATTTGTTCTCCGCGGCGGGCATGTCGGCAACATAATCGGCCGCGTAGTAGATGCCTTCGGCCGCGGCGCCCGCGATGTCGCGGAAGACGGGCGAGGAGACCTGTCCGCTCGCGATCAGCTTGATGCTGGGGTCGAGCCCCGCTTGTTTCACCTGCACGAGGAAATTGCCCGCGACCGAGGGTACGGATTCAAGATAGAGGAGGTCGATCTTCTCGCTCGCGATCTTGGTCGCGATCGGCGCGAAATTCGTGTCCTGCGCCGAGATCCCGTCCTCCGACACAACCGCGCCGCCGCGCTCCTTGAAGAATTTCGCGAAAGCGTCCTTGAGCCGCACCGAGGCGTCATTGGCACGGTCGAAGACGAGGGCGGCGCTCTTCGCCTTGAGCCGCTCGGCCGCGAATTCTGCTTCGATCTTCATCGAGCTCTCGGGTTGTTCGATGAGAATGTAGGACCAGGGTCCCGCTTGCACGATCGCGGGCGAAGCCGCGATCGCGAGAAACGGGACCTTCAGCTCGTTCGCAACCGGCGCCGCCGGCAGCGAGAGATAAGAACCATAGACGCCCAGCACGGCGAGCGCATTGTCGGAGGTGGCGAAGCGGTTCATCAGCGATATCGCTTGATTGCGATCGCCGCCATTGTCCTCGATGATCATTTTGAGCGTGCGGCCTGGTCCGAGCATCTGCGTCTCGTTGATGCGCTGCACCGCGATCTCGGTTCCCTCTTTTAGGAAGGGGCCCGAATAGGAGGCCATCGGACCCGACAAGGGATATTGCGCGGCGATGACGACCTCCTCCGCCGAGGCCGCTGATATCGCGCCAAGGAGTCCAAGGCTCAGCGCGACCATGCTACCGATCTTCATCCGGCTCACTCCCTGTCTTGCGGCGTTATTTCTTCAACCGCTGCTGAGGAAACTAGATCACGCTCGCTGCTCCTTCGCGGCGCAACGGCCCTAGCCTCGGCCCCAAAGCCGCTTGGTCGCGATATCGGCGCCCTGGCGCATCGCCTTGAATTTTTCCCATATGACGGTCGGATGCACCTCGGTCTTGTAGAGCGCTTGCGAGGAAAAGCCGCAATCGGCGCCTGCCATCACATTCTCGCGGCCGACGAGCTTGGCAAAGCGCATCAAGCGCTCGGCGATCAACTCCGGATGCTCGACGATATTGCTCGCATGGGTGATGACGCCGGGGCACAGCACCTTGCCGTCCGGAATCTTGATCTCCTCGAAGAGATGATACTCATGCTCATGCCGCGGGTTGGCGCATTCGAAGCTGTATTGGCCGGCGTTGATCCTGAGCACATAGCGGATGATGTCGGCAAGGCCCGCCTCATAAATGCGCGGCCCCTCATTGATGCCATAGCAGGTGTGAAAGCGTACTCTCTCCGGCGGAATGCCTTCGAGCGCGGCGTTAACGGCCTCGACATAGATCTCGGCACGGCGCCTCATTTGCTGTGCGTCGAGGCGTGGCTCGACGAAAATGTCGGGCAGGAACGGATCGTCGACCTGGACGAGAATGCCGGCGGCGACGATCGCCTTGTATTCCTTGCTAAGCTCGCGGGCAAGCGCGTGGAAATATTCCTCGTCGGTCTTGTAATACTCGTTGATGCCGACCCCCGAGGGCGCCGTCGCGGGCAGAAACACCTGGTGTTCCGGCACGCCCGCGCCTTTGGCGGCGGCCTTCACATTGGCGATATCTCTCTGCACCGCTTCGTCGCCGCGATATTTGACCGGCCCGGTGCAAACCACCGGCACGATTGGCACTACCGTGCCGCCCATCATCGCTTCCTTGAAGTACTGGGCATAGTATTCCGGGAACGCGGCCACCTCCTTTTCGAAGAGGAGCAGCTTCTGATTGGGCCGCGATTCGAAACCCTCGAGACGTTCGCGGATATAGGTGAAGAAGCCCGGCTTCGAGAATTCGCCATCGGTAACGACATCGATGCCGCACTCGACTTGCTTCTTGACGGAATCCGACACCGATTTAGCGATCGTCGCGTCGAGTGCCTTTTGATCGTAGGGCTGACCGGCGAACTTCGCCTTCATAATATCCAAGAGGTCGTGCGGGCGCGGCAGACTGCCGATGTGGGTCGTTTGGATGCGATCCGTGTTCTGCTGAACGGTCATCGGCTTCCTCCTCCGGACGCTTTGTCGCATTCCGACGCTGATCGAGCTTCTTGCCGCGTCGGCCGGGCTCGTTTATGCGCCGAGTCTAGGCACAATCGCTCCGGCAAATCAACTTACAAGCAGCTCTCCTGGTATCTGCCCACAAAGTCTTTCGCCTAAGCGCCTTGCGCGCGCGTTTGTTTGGGCGAATTCTTGCGCGGCCCACGCGACGCGTTGGCTGCGGCGCGCCTCGGCGGAGAAGCGCCGATACGAAGCGCAGCAGAGGCCAAGCGATGCCACGCATCGAGCGCCTCCATGCGATCGATGCCGTAGGGAAGCCACGTGTCGACGAGGAAAATCCCGCGCAGCAGGTAATGCGTCAGCTCGACGAATTTGTGTGCATTTTGCGGCGAATAGCCGGCTTGGCGCAGCGTGTCGGTCCAGATCTCGTTGAGCGTGCTGCGCGCGTCGCGAACGATCGGGTAGCAAAGGCGCGCCAGCGTCTTGTCGGAGCGTGCGGCGATCATGCTCTCGACCATCGCACGATAGAGCGGATTGAAGAAGAAATGCTCCGAATCGAGGAGGAATTGGGCAACGGGGTCGGCAGAATGCTTTGCGCGCGCGGCGAGCGACCGCGCATGGGCAACGGCCTCGTCCATCGCATGCTGCGTTGCTGCGGCGATGAGATCGACCTTCCTTGGAAAATAGTGCTCCTGCGCGCCGCGCGAGACCCCGGCGCGCGACGCGACGCGGCTCGCGCTGAAACCCGCATAGCCCTGTTCGGTCAGGAGCGCGATCGAGGCCGAGAGGATCGCGGCTCGCGTTGCGCGCCGCCGCTCCGCCTGGGTTCGTCGTTTCGCTTTCGGCTTGGCGCGCTGCGTCATCCCTCCGCTCCGCGAACTCGGTCCGCGCCGTTCCTAACACATATTCGCTCGCAAATGAGCATGCCTCCTAGTATGGGCGATGCGACCGCGAATTTCGCGCGAACACTTGCTTGCGAACCACATCGTCGAGGATATCGCGCAAATCCGAGGCGGCCGGCGACAATTCGCTCGCCGTTAGCATCCGCAGCTCGATGGTCGGCAGCCGGGGGAGACCCAATTCGGCGCCCACATCCTTGATTCCCGCCGGCACCCGATGAGGCGTTCTGACCGAAATGCCCTGTCCGGAGCGGAGCGCTGCCCACACGCCGGGAAGGCTGGGCGTCGTGAGCGACAGTCGCCAACGCAGTCCTTTCCCGTCGAGTGTCTTGAGCGCCGCTTGCCGGAAGAGGCACGGGTGGTCGAAAACGACGAGCGGTACGGGATCGCGGCTCGAAGGCTTTTTCAACCCTTTCGCGCCATACCACAACATCGGCAAGGAGGCGATCCGCGTGCCGTGCGTGTCGGAGCCGGCTTGATAGAACGCGAGCGCGACATCGAGCCTGCCCGCGCGGACTTCCTCCTCGAGCGCGTAGTTGCGACCGGCCCGCACCTCGACATGCACGCTCGGCCGTTGGCTCGCGAATCGCGTGATCGTGTCCGGCATCACGTCTTCGAAGAAGTCTTGGGGAAGGCCCATCCGCACCGACGCTGGCGTCGCCGCCGCGCCGAGCGACGTGGCCGCCTCGTCGTTCAACGCGATGATGCGGCGGGCATAAGCGAGAAGCGCATCACCCGCCTCGGTCGGAACGAGACCGCGGCCCTCGCGGCGAAATAACCGTCGGCCCGCCTGCTCCTCGAGCTTTTTCAGCTGCATGCTGACGGCCGATTGCGAACGGCCGAGCTGTGCCGCCGCCCGGGCAAAGCTGCCGAGCTCGCTGCCGACGACGATTGTGCGGAGCGCGTCCATGTCGAAGGTTCGAAT
>CAYMNX010000328.1:0-5409 GCA_964391905.1 uncultured Rhizobiaceae bacterium | reverse complement strand
CTCGGGCAGCCAAGCCGACATCCACGTGAATTGCCCGGAGACGAAAATCGCCAGGATCGCTGCGGTGACGAGCATCGTCTCCAAATCGCGCGTCCAGAAGAAGACGACGGGCGTTAGGACCAACGACAGGCCCATATAGATCATGGTGGTTGGCTTGCGGCCGATCCAATCGGCGACATAGCCGAGCCCGATATAGCCGATGATCGCGCCGAAATTATAGGCCATCCCGATATAGCTGATCCAAAGCGGCGCAGAAAGCCCCGCCTTTTGCGCGAGCGATCCAGCATAAAGCGGAACCCAGGTCGAGATGCCCCAATAGCTGAAGGTCGAGGCGAGCGCCATTAACGAGGCGAGGATCGTGCGGCGGCGGAGTTCGCGGTCGACGAACAGGTCGGACAAGGTGAAACGGATCATCGTCTCGTCCTTCGCATCCGCCGCGCCGGCACGCTTGCGCCCGAGCGCCTCCTGGCGTTGCCGGTCGGAGCGCTCCCATAGGGCGGATTCTGGAATATTGCGACGGACCCAGAGGGTCAGCAGCGCCGGCAGCACGCCGATGACGAACATCCAGCGCCATGCGTTGGGTCCGATGCCGCCGACGAACAGGAAGATGAAAGCAGCGAGGAAAAAGCCGATGCCGAAGCCGACTTGGAAATAGCCGACGCCGCGGCCGCGTGCGCCGTCGGGAAAGAATTCGGCAACGATCGACGTGCCGGTGACCCATTCCGAGCCGATGGCGAGCCCGACGAGGAATCGCATCGCGGCCAAGGAAGTCCAGTCCCAGGCCAGGGCACTCAACCCTGTCAGGAGCGAATAGCCAAGGATCGCGAAGATCATCGTTCGTTTGCGGCCAAAATAATCGGCGATGATGCCGCCCAGGAGCCCACCGATCGCCCAGCCGAGCAAGGTGAGCGCGACGATCATGCCGGCATAAGCTGGGATGCGCGCATATTCCGATGCGTCGAGGAGTTGGTGCAGCGCGGCGCCGACGACAAGGATCAGCGCATATGTCTCATAGCCGTCGAAAACCCAGCCGAGATTCGAGCCGATGAGCGCATTCCACTGCGGCTTCGACAACGTGCGATACCAAGGTAGTGAAATACTGGCATTTGCACCGGCCATGATTTCCTCCTTTGGGCGACGGGCTAGACTTTGCGTTTTTGGGCGGCAATTCTCACGGCTGTGATGATTTCGGGATAAGCGGCGCAACGGCAAAGATTGCCGGAGAGATAGTGTCGGATCTCGTCCTCGCTGGGATCGGGATGAGCGGCGAGGAGCTGGCGCGCCATCAGCACGAAGCCCGGCGTGCAAAAGCCGCACTGAAACGCGCCCGCCTCGAGAAAGGCTTCTTGCACGGCATCGAGCGTCTCTCCTCGTTCGATCGTTTCGACCTCCGCGCCATCGACGAAAGCAGCAAGATAGAGGCACGCCGAGACCGGTTTGCCGTCGACCAGCACGGTGCAGCAGCCACAGAGACCCTGCGCGCAGCTCTCGCGCGCGCCGAAGAGATCGAAGCGCTGCTGCAGCAGTTCGACGAGAGTGAAGTGTGTCTCGATCTCCGCCGCGACGGGCTCGCCGTTGAGGACGAATTCGATCTTCATCCGTCCTCCTTGAGCGGCCTGCCTTCAGCGGCACGGAGCGCGCGCAGGATCGCCTCCGCTTTCAAAGGCAGCGCGGTCAGCCGCACCCCGATCGCATCCTCTATCGCGTTGGCGATCGCAGGCGAGACGCCGAAGGTCGCGCTCTCGCCGACACCCTTGGCGCCGAAGGGGCCGCCATGCTCGGTTGCGGCGACGGCTTCGTTTTCGATCACGGCCGGAAGATCGAGAAGGCCTGGGATCTTGTAATCGGCGAGCGACGGGTTGGTGATCTGGCCGCCCTCGAACACCATCTCTTCCGTCAAGGTGAATCCCAGCTGCATGATCGCGCCGCCCGAGAGTTGCGTCTCGACAATCTTGGGATTGATCGGCGTTCCAGCGTCGACGATGTTCACGAGCCGTGTGACGCGCACTTGCCCGGTTTCGGTATCCACTTCGATCTCGACGCCGGTGCCGCCTGGCATCCAATAAGGCGTCGCGTTGGGCGTAAGGCCGGTCTCGTGATCGGGCGAGGAATAGGGCGGAACGAAACTGCCGAAACCCACGATGTTCCCGGCTTGCATGCCGTATTTGCGGCGGAAGAGCTCGGGCAGCGGCAGGTTCGCGCCTTCCGGCAGTCCGAGCTCCTTGGCGAGCGCGGCGATTTTTCCGCGCGCGTCCTCAGCGGCAAGGCGAACCGCATGACCCATGTGATAGGTCGAGCGCGAACCGAGCGTCGCCATGTCATAAGGGGTGACATCCGTATCGGGATGGATGACGCGCACCGTTTCGGCGGGAATGTCGAGCACCTCGGCGGCGATCTGCGCCATTGCCGTGTCCGAGCCTTGGCCCATATCGACCGTGCTGATGTAAAGTGCGCAGCTGCCATCGGCGTAAAGGTTGAGGATAGCGACCGAAGTCGTGGGCGCGATCGAAGCCTTGAAGCCGATCGCGATGCCGCGCCCACGCCGGATCACGCCGCTGCCGCGATCAAAAGCCTCGCGCCATTTCATACGCGCGGCAAGGCGCTCCAATACCAGATCCAAAGCGGCATCGCGCATGATCGTGCCTGTCGCCTGCGGCCGGCCGTCGCGCAGAATATTTTTGCGGCGAAACTCGAGCGGATCGAGCTTCAGGGCGCGCGCGATCAGATCGGTGTGGCTTTCATAGGCCCAGACGAGCTGCGGTATGCCGAAGCCGCGCAGCGCGCCGGCAGGCGGCCGGTTGGTGTAGACAGCATAGGATTCGATGTGGACATGCTCGATGTCGTAAGGGCCGGCGGCCGTAAAGCCGGATTTCTGCGTTACGCGCGGGCCGATATCCGCATAAGCGCCGCCGTTCCACCACACATCGCAGCGTCGCGCGACGATCCGGCCTTCTCTGGTGACGCCACTCTTGATGCGCAACGTCGCGGGATGCTTGGTGATGGTATAGAACTGCTCTTCCATGGTGAGTGCGAGCCTCACCGGCCGTCGCACGATGAGCGCCAGAGCCGCGACCAGTGCCTCGAGCTTGATGTAGAGCTTTGCCCCGAAACCGCCCCCGACATAGGGGACTTTGACGCGCACGCGATTTTCGGGCCAGCCCAAGAGCCGCGCGATTTCGATGCGCACGAAGGAGGGCGATTGCGAGGCGGTGTGGATGGTGAGCGTGCCGTCGCCGGGCTCGGCGAGCGAAACCATGGGCTCGAGCGGCGTATGCATGACCTGCTGCGTGTGAAATTCATGCTCGAAGACGTGATCGGCGACGGCGAAGGCCTTCTCCGCATCGCCGCGCCGAAGATGGAAATCAAGCGCGATATTGGTGCCGCGCTTGCCTTCGAGATGCTTCAGATCGGGAAACGTCCCGGCAGGCTTCAAGACCTCATGAACGTGAACCGAGGAGCTTGCGGCTGCGACCTCGTCGAGAACCGCGGGCAATTCCTCATACTCGGCCGTGATGAGCCGCGCGCTTTCTTCGGCGATATGCGGATCGCTCGCCAGCACCACCGCGACCGGCTCTCCAATATGTCGCACTTTCTCGAGCGCGAGGATCGGCTGGTCATGGAACGCCGGGCCATAATAGGGGGTCGGAATGATCGCGCGGATGTCATCGCCGGTCACGACGCAATGAACACCGCTGAGCGCCCGCGCTGCGCTGGTGTCGATGTGCTTGATCCGGCCATGCGGAATGACGCTGCGAAAGACCTTCGCATAGAGCATACCGGGAAGCCGCAGATTATGCACATACTCGGCGCGGCCGGTTACTTTGGCGCGGCCCTCGACGCGGGGAAGCGACCGGCCAATCTGCGCACGGGTGACGATATCGCTCATGCGGAAAGCGCCTGTTGCATTGCGCGCTGCACGGCGACGCGCAAGAGCTCTCGCTTGTAGGCTGCCGACCCATGTTGATCGGAAATAAGCGGCGCTTCATCGGCGGCCGCATCGCCGGCGCGGCGCCAAGCGGCCTCGTCACCTGCGGTGCCGAGCGCCGCCGAGGCTGCGGTGAGGCGCGTCGGCTTTTCTGTCGCAGCGCCGACCACGATGCGCGCCTCTTGTGGTCCGACAGCCACGGCGACGCCCAGAGAGGGCCAATCATCCGCCGAACGCGCCGTGCATTTGATATAGGCGGCACGGCGCTCGCTTTGACCAGGTATGATCGTCTCGGCGATGAGCTCGTCGGGGCTGAGCGTCGTTTCCATATAGCCGCGGAAAAGGTCGTCGATTGGAATGATCCGCTCGCCCTTCGGCCCCACGATCGCGAGCTTCGCTTCGAGCGCCATCAGCACGGGCGGCAGATCGAGATGTGGATCGGCATGAGCGAGATGTCCGCCGAGCGTCGCGACATTACGAATGCGTACATTGGAAAGCGTTCGCAAAGTGCGGACGAGGACCGGCGCATGATGCGCAACATGGCTCGAGTGCTCGATTTCGGAAAGGCGAATCATTGCGCCGATATGCAGCGTGCCGTCGGTATCCTCGGCGATCCTGCGAAAGCGGTGCTCGATGGCGCGCAGGCTGACCAGGCGCTCTGGGCGGAAGAACCCCGATTTCATCATCAGCATGAGAGCCGTGCCGCCGCCGATCGGCCGGATCGCGGTGTTGTCGCGGTCGAGCAAGCGGATCGCTTCGGCGATGGAGTGCGGCTCGACGAGCTCGAAGGGCCTCATGATCGGCTCGGCCTCCCCAACAACGATTTTTGCTTAGTATACAGAGTGCGTTTGCCTGCGCAATTGAGCCGCGACAGGGCGCGACCGAGGTCCTATATCTAGGGCGTGACGGAGCAGGTTCATCTTTCGGCCGATGTGTTGGTGATCGGCGCGGGCGCCGCCGGCATGTCGGCGGCTATTGCCGCGGATGAGGCCGGCGCCGATGTATTGCTGGTCGATCGCAGCCTCATCGGTCGCGGCGGCGCGACGGTAATGGCGCAAATGACCGTTGCGGTTGCGCTGGGCGACGAGGTTCCCGACAATTGGGAGGCGCATCTCGCCGACACGCTTGCGGCCGGCCGCGGCCTCTGTGACCCGCGGCTTGCCGCCAGTCTCTGCGAGAACGGCCCAGCTGCGATCCGTCAGCTCGAAGACTGGCATGTCGGATGGGCGCGACATGAGGATGGCCGGCTGCGCCAGACCCAGGCGCCGGGTCACGACCGGCCGCGCTGCGTCTATGTCGATTTCCTCAATACCGGACCCGCGGTGTCGCGCACCCTGCGCGCACAAGTGCAGCGCCGCCCGGCCATCGCCCGCATCGGCGAGCTCTGCATCACCGATCTCGTCATGCACGCGGGCGAAGCGCTCGGCGCGGTGGGATTCTCGCTCGTTGATGGGCGCCCGGTCTCGATCGCCGCCAAGGCGGTC
>CAYMNX010000327.1:0-1911 GCA_964391905.1 uncultured Rhizobiaceae bacterium | reverse complement strand
GACGGCCGCGCCGCAGGCGCAGTTGCCGCCGCAGCCGCAAAGCTTCTTGCAAGTGGGCGAGCTCTTCGAGACGCACCACGAGGCGCTGCTCCGCGCGCAGCTCTGGGCGCCTGTGCATCTGGTGCGCTTCGAGCAAGGCCGGATCGAGCTGCGCCCCACCGAGGCGGCGCCGCGCGAGCTCCCCAACAAGCTCGGCACGCTCCTCTCGCAATGGACCGGCCAGCGCTGGGTCGTGACCGTCTCGAGCGAATTGGGCGAGCCGACATTGAAAGAGCAAGCCGAGGCGCGTGCCCAATCCTTGAAGAGCGAGGCGGCGCAGGATCCGCTGGTGCGCGCGGTGCTCGAAGCCTTTCCCGGCGCGCGGATCGAGAGCGTGCGCGAGACCCAGCCGGTCGCGGCCGAGCCCGTGATCGACGCCGATGAGCTTCCCGAAGGAGACGAGAGCTGATGAAGAATTTGGGCCAGATGATGAAGCAGGCGCAGGAGATGCAATCGCGCATGGCCGAGCTTCAGGAGCGCCTCAATGCGGTGGAGATGACCGGCTCGTCCGGCGCCGGGCTCGTGCAGGTGACGCTCAACGGCAAGGGCGATATGCGCAAGGTCAAGATCGACAAATCCCTGCTCGCGCCCGACGAAGTCGAAGTGCTCGAGGACCTGATCGTCGCCGCGACCAATGACGCGAAGGCGCGCGTCGAGGCGCATGTCGCCGAGGAAATGTCGAAGCTGACCGGCGGCCTCAAGCTCCCGCCCGGGATGAAGCTGCCGTTTTGAGGAGAAGCTGTAAGCTATTCGCTTTAAGCCCTAAGCTTAGAAACCTTTGCGCTTATAGCTTACAGCTTATGGCTTACAGCTTTTTCTCATGACCGAGCTCGATCGCCTCATCCAACTTCTCGCCAAGCTCCCGGGCTTGGGTCCGCGCTCGGCGCGGCGCGTGGCGCTGTATTTGATCAAGCGGCGCGAATCGCTGATGGAGCCTTTGGCCTCGGCGATCACGGAAGCGGCGAAGGCGATCCATCCCTGCTCGATCTGCGGCAATCTCGATGCCGTCGATCCCTGCTCCTTCTGTCGCGACGAGAAGCGCGACGCGGCCCTCGTCTGCGTCGTCGAGGATGTCGCCGATCTCTGGGCGATCGAGCGCGCGCATGCCTTCAAGGGCCGCTATCACGTTTTGGGTGGGACACTCTCGGCGCTCGACGGGGTCGGCCCCGGCGAGCTCCGCATCGATGCGCTGGTCGCGCGCGTCAAGGAAACGCAAATCCGCGAGGTGATCCTCGCCACCAATGCGACGGTCGAAGGCCAGACCACCGCGCACTACATCATCGACCGCCTCGCCGGCACCGGCGCGCAGATCACGCGCCTCGCTCACGGCGTCCCCGTCGGCGGCGAGCTCGATTATCTCGATGATGGGACTTTGGCCGCTGCGCTCTCGGCGCGCACCGCGATCAAAAGCGACGTGGGATAGCTTCACCCTCCCCCCAAGTGGGGGAAAAGCTTTGCTTGATCCGCTTCAAGCGCTACTCCGCGATCAGCCTTGGCTTGCGCGCATGATCGAGCTCGCGCACGGGAGCGGATTCGCCCTCGATCACCGTGTCGAGTGCCGTCACCGAAAAGACGGGGAGGCTCGGCGGCAGGGGCTTGCCCGGCTGGAGCCCGAGCGCCGTCAGCTTGCGGGCGCGGCCCAGCACGAAGCGGTTGGTCGAGGCGGCGAAACGGCTGAAGGATTCGGCCGCCTTGTTGAGGCTCTTGCCGACATCGGCGACATGGCTCATGGCGCCGGTCAGGCCATCGAGCAGCGCCTCCGCCGCGGCGACGATGCGCTGCTGATTCTCGACCTGCCGCATCAGGTTGATCTCGGCCGAGGCGAGCGAGATGAGGCAATGCAAGGTCGTCGGTCCGGCAAGATAGATGCCG
>CAYMNX010000326.1:0-16139 GCA_964391905.1 uncultured Rhizobiaceae bacterium | reverse complement strand
AACATAGCACGCCCCGGTCCTTCGATTTCGCGGCGAAGGATCATGTCGCGCTCGGCGAGGGCTTGAAGCAGATGGATTTTGCCCGGGCCGGCAAATTGTCGGGCGCGCGCTTCGTCGTCTTGACCCGCAGCCTTGCCCGGCTCGAGCGCGCACTCGGCGCCTTCATGCTCGATTTGCACACGCGCGAATTCGGCTATACCGAAGTCTCCCCTCCGCTTTTGGTGCGAGACGAGACCGCTTTTGGCACCGGCCAACTTCCCAAATTTGCGGAAGACCTCTTCCGCACAACAACAGGCCTCTGGCTCATTCCGACCGCCGAAGTGCCGCTCACCAATCTCATCGCCGGCGAGATTCTCGACGAGGCGGCATTGCCGGCGCGCTTCACCGCCTGGACGCCGTGTTTCCGCTCCGAGGCGGGCGCGGCGGGCAAGGACACGCGCGGCATGATCCGGCAGCATCAGTTCAGCAAGGTCGAGCTCGTCTCGATCGCGCATCCCGATCGCTCGGCCGAAGAGCATGAGCGGATGACGAGCTGCGCCGAGGAAGTGTTGAAGCGGCTCGATCTGCCTTATCGCGTCATGCTGCTTTCGACAGGCGATATGGGCTTTTCGTCGAAGAAGACCTACGACATCGAGGTCTGGCTTCCCGGCCAGAATACCTATCGCGAGATCTCGAGCTGCTCCAATTGCGGCGACTTCCAAGCGCGGCGCATGAACGCCCGCTTCCGGCCGTCGGGCGGGAAGGGCACGCGCTTTGTCCATACGCTCAACGGCTCCGGTCTCGCTGTCGGCCGTACGCTCATCGCGGTGCTGGAGAATCATCAGCAAGCGGATGGATCAATCGCCATCCCGCCTGTGTTGCGACCCTATATGGGCGGGATGGAAGTTTTGTGCGGTGATGGCTGAAGGTCCTACATCCGGTCGCGCCATGACAGGAGAGCGCCTCGATCTGCCGCACGCGCGCATTCTCATCTGCAATGATGACGGCGTCGAAGCGTATGGCATCAAGCTGCTGGCACGGGTCGCGCGGCGCTTAAGCGACGACGTTTGGGTCGTGGCGCCGGAGCAAGAGCAGAGCGGCGCGAGCCATTCGCTGACGCTTCATCGGCCTCTGCGGGTGCGCAAGCTGGGGCCGCGCCGTTTCGCCGTCGACGGCACCCCGACCGATTGCGTGCTGCTCGCGGTCAATGCCGTGCTCAAGGACAAACGCCCCGATCTCGTGCTGTCGGGCGTCAATGGCGGCGGCAATATGGGCGAGGACGTGACCTATTCCGGCACCGTCGCCGCGGCAATGGAAGCAAGCCTCCTGGGCCTCAGAGCCATCGCATTGAGTCAGCACATCGCCGAGGAGGGCAATGTCAATTGGGCGATCGCCGAGGCTTGGGCCGCGCGCGTGATCCGCCGCCTCGCCGCCCTGCCTTGGCCGCGCGACACTCTTTACAATGTGAATTTTCCTGATGTACCGCTGAACCAAGTGAAGGAGGTCGTCGCGGCCGCGCAGGGTGGGCGGAAGATCGGCGATCATCTGCTCGCGCGCACCGATCCGCGCGGTCGGCCCTATTACTGGATCGGCCCGCAACGCGATGAGGAGCGTGCGCCGCGCGGCAGCGATGTGCGCGCCGTCGCCGAAGGTCATGTTACGGTCACGCCGATTTTCCTCGATCTGACCAACCGCAAGGCGCTGGCGACACTCAGGAAGGCGCTCACGTGACGAGCCCCGAGAAGATCGCGCGGCTGATCCTCGAGCTGCGCGAGCAGGGTATCAGCGATACCCGCGTTCTTGGCGCCATCGAGCGGACTCCCCGCGAGCTTTTCGTGCCCGACACCTTTCGCGATCGCGCTTACGAGAATGTCGCATTGCCGATCGGCCACGGCCAGACCATCAGCCAGCCCTATGTCGTTGCGCTGATGACCGAAGCGCTCGAGCTCAACGAGCGCCATTTCGTGCTCGAGATCGGCACCGGCTCTGGCTACCAAGCCGCCGTGCTGGCGCGCCTCGCACGGCGCATCTTCACCGTCGAGCGTCATCGCGCGATGCTGAAGACGGCCGAAGAGCGCTTCAAGCTGCTGCGCCTTACCAACATCATCACGCGGTTCGGCGACGGTACCAAGGGCTGGCCCGAGCAGCCGAATTTCGACCGGATCATGATCACCGCCGCTGCGGCAACGATCCCCGATGCGCTGATCGAATGCCTTGCCGTGGACGGCGTCTTGGTGGCGCCGGTGGGCGAACCGCGGCGCCAGCAGATGCTGATGCGGCTGCGCCGCGGCGCAAAAGGGTTCGTCGTCGAAGAGCTGGGCGCGGTTCGGTTCGTGCCATTGGTCGCCGGCCTGCCGCGCGCCGCGGCGCATCCGCCGCTCTAACCGCAACGCCAACAGCGCGGATTTCCGGCGCGTTCGCGGGGACATGTGAGGCTTCGATCGCCTCGACCATATTGGCTTGGGGCGGCGAGGCTCTACACTGACGCGCATGCTGCGCCTTGCCAGTCCCGCCGCTATCGCTCTTGCGCTCCTCGCGCTGACGGCTTGCGCGCGCGAAGGCCCGCCGGCACCGGTGACGATGGGCGGTGAGCCGTCGACGAAGGCGGCCGCTGGTGCACGCGTCGCAACGCCGCTGCCGACAGTGCCGCCGCGGCGAAGCGAGGCGCCGAGCCACCTGCCTGCCACGACGAAGCCCGCGGCTCAGGCAACCGAGTCAACGAGACCGCCACCGGCGCCGGCGCCGCCAAGCGGGAAACCGCAAGCCCCGCCGGCGGCGCCATCGCCGCCTCCCGATCAAATCGTCGTCGGCAAAGGCGAAACGCTCTACATGATCGCGCGGCGTTACGATCTCCCGGTGCGCGCCATCATCGACGCCAATCACCTTGATCCGCCTTTCCAACTCGCGGTCGGGACGACCCTGTCGCTGCCGCAAACGCGGTATCACACCGTGGAAGCTGGCGAGACGCTCTACGGCGTATCACGACGCTACGGCGTCGAGGTCAGCACTTTGGCCAGCATCAATCATCTCGCCGCACCCTATGCGATTCGCTCCGGCCAGGTACTGGCCTTGCCCTCGCCGGTGCTGCCGCAGGAGAAGCCCGATGCGAGTGCCCTGGCCGCGCCCGTGCCGAAGCCCGAGTCGTCGCCCGCGGCGCCAGCCACCAACCCCGAGCCTTCCAAGCCCGACGCTTCGGCTTTCGTCGAGCCGCCGCCGGAGCCGAAGCCGCGCGCGGGCCGGATTTTCGCCTGGCCTCTCGAGGGGCGGATTATCGAGGCTTACGGCACGGGTCCCACCGGCACCCATAATGACGGCATCAACATCGCGGCGCGGTTGGGCGAGCCGGTTCGCGCCGCCGATGGCGGCAGGGTCGCCTATGCCGGAAACGAGCTACGCGGCTACGGCAATCTCGTGCTGATCAAACACCCCAGCGGCTATATGACGGCCTATGCGCATAACGGCAAATTGCTGGTGAGGCGCGGACAACTCGTGAAACGCGGCCAAGAGATCGCCAAGGCCGGGGCCACCGGGTCGGTCAATTCGCCACAGCTTCATGTCGAGATCCGGCGCGGCACGCGTGCGCTCGATCCGACGGACTATCTTCCGAGCCTGCACGCCAGCGCGAATTGAGCAAGCTTAATCGAAAATCACCATCGCGGTTCTTCGCGGCGCAGGCGGAACGTTTAACGCGTCATTAAATCGAAGGCGGCTAAAAACGATCATTTCTCATTTTGACAGCGAGTCGCCGGTGAAGGTCGAGCAAAGACTATGGCAGCCGCGTCGCGGCTGGTCGGTGATCGACCCACCGGGCGCGTCGGCCGCGCCAATCGCGCCGTCGCTCGTCTTGTTCTTCGCGGCGCCTGGAACGCTCGATGACGGCTCCCGCTTCGCTGAATTGAGAGCCGCCTACCCCGGGGCGAGGCTTCTGGGCTGCACCACCGGCGGCGAAATCGCCGCGCTCGACGTCCATGACGGCGTCGTGGTCGCGACCGCGATCGAGTTCGCGCATACCACGGTGAGACTGGTCGCGGACGCGGTTGCACCGGACAAGACGTCCTTCGACATCGGCGTTTATATCGCGGCGTCGCTGCCGCCGCAGGGCTTGCATAACGTGTTCCTCCTCTCCGACGGAACCCAGATAAACGGCACCGAGCTGATTGCCGGGGTTCAGCATGTGCTCGGCCGCGATGTCTGCCTGACAGGCGGCTTGGCCGGCGATGGCGCCGCGTTTCAAAGTACGAAGGTCGGTCTCGACGCCAATCCCGAAACCGGCAAAGTGGTGGCGGCGGGTTTCTACGGCGATCGCATTCGCGTCGGCTTTGGCAGCGTCGGCGGTTGGGATGCGGTCGGCCCCGAGCGCCTCATTACGCGCGCCGACGGCAATACGCTCTACGATCTCGACGGGAAACCGGCGCTCGATCTGTATAAGCAATATCTCGGCGCCGAGGCGGCGAACCTGCCGGCAAGCGCCTTGCTGTTTCCGCTGCGCATCCATCCGCAGGGCGAGCCGCAATCGAGCCTCGTCCGCACCGTCGTGGGCGTCGACGCCGCGAAGAAAGCGATGATCTTTGCCGGTAGCGTCCCTGAGGGGCATATCGCGCAAGTGATGATCGGCAACTTCGACCATCTCATCGCCGGCGCGGGACGTGCCGCGAAAAAAGCGGCGCTTCCGGAAGCGAAGCTCGCCATTCTCGTCAGCTGCATCGGCCGCAAGCTGCTCTTGGGTCAGCGCATCGGCGACGAAGTCGAGGCGGTGACCGAGGTTCTGGGCGCGGATTGCCGCACCACCGGGTTCTATTCCTATGGCGAGATCGCGCCCATGGAAGACCTGCCGGTGTGCGACCTCCATAACCAGACGATGACGATCACGACCTTTGCCGAGGTGTGATCCATGCATAAGCTGCTGCAGCGTCAACTCAGGCAAGCACGGCAGAGCGGCGGCGGCGAGATCGATGTCGAGGCTCTGATCAATCTCGTCGACGCCGCCTATATCGAGGTCGATCGGGAGCGCCGCTATACGGCGCATGCACATCAGGTCATGCGCGACGAGCAGGCGGAGCTGTTGCGGCGGCAGATGCAGACGACCGAGGCGATTGCCCGGATCGCCGCCGAGAAGGCCGAGGCCGAACGCGCGCGCGCCGTCGCGGAAGCGGAGTTGCTGGAACAAGAGCGGCTTTCCTTGCTCGGCCGCCTCACCGCGTCGATCGCGCATGAGCTGCGCAACCCGCTGAGCACGATTCGCAATACCATCCACGCGATCCATCAAGCGGCGCGCGAAAAGGGCCTGCAGATCGACCGGCAAATGGCGCGGGTACAGCGCACCATCGATCGCTGCGACGGCATCATCGACGATCTGCTCGACTATGCCGGCGCGCCCGAGCTTCATGCCTCGCCGATCCCGCTCGATGGCTGGCTCAATCGAGTCCTCGACGAGCAGAAAGTTCCCGATGCGATCACGGTGGAGCGCCGCTTCGCCGCAGACGGCGCGACGGTGCCGCTCGATCCCCATCGCTTGCGCTGCGCGATCGCCAATGTTCTCGAGAACGCCGTCGAGGCGATCGTCGATGCGCCGGACCTCGCGGAGCGGCGCATCATCATATCGACGGAGATCGGCGCGATGGCCAAGATCGTCATCGCCGATACCGGGCCGGGAATGGCACCGGATGTGCTCGCACGCGCCTTCGAGCCGCTCTTCAGCACGCGCGGCTTCGGCACCGGTCTCGGCCTTCCGACCGTCAAGCACATCGTGGAGCAGCATCGCGGCGCCATCGCGATCGACAGCAAGTTCGGCGGCGGCACGCGTGTCGAAATCCGCCTGCCGCTCGCGATCGCCAAAACCGAAGCCGCTTAGATCAGTCTTTGCTGAAGAGCACTTTGCGCCGTTCAGCCAACGGCGCTCTGGTAGGCTTCGAGGAGCGTGGGATCATCGAAGGACCCGTGATGATGGATCTGCCGCCAACGCTTGCCGATGCGACGAAACACGCGGCTCGTTCGAATGGTGAGATGGAGCCGCCGTCCATCGGTTTCGGCAACGCCTTGCTCTTGGCCCACGACGTAGAAGATGTCGCCGAAGCGATGCAGCGTGTAGTCGTGGAATTCGATCGAGACTTGGGCGCCACCATTGAAAATGCGCTCGTAGACGGTGCGGATCGCCGGCCAACCGCGCTTGATGCCGCCGAGCGGATTGGTCATCTCGCTCTCTCCCGCGTCGTCCCAATTCTGCGCCATTAGATCGAGATCGCGATTATTAAATGCACGATAAAATTGCGCCAATGCCTGCGCCGGCTCACTCAAATCGATGAGCGCCTCGCGGCCGGTGATCGGTTCTTGGATCAGTTCGGTTGATGTCATCCCATAACTCCGGCAGATCGGCCTGTCTTGGTTTTGCCGGCCGCGTTCGCCGCGGCGCCGGCTTCTCGCCCCGTTATGGTCTTAATGGCACAAGCGAGGAATGGTTCCCGCTTCAGCCGCCGGTTGTACTAATTGAGCCGCTTGCCGAGCCGGCCGGCGAGATCCTGGATATATTGCCAGGCGACGCGGCCCGAGCGCGAACCGCGTGTGATCGCCCATTCGCGCGCTTCGGCGCGCATTTGCTCTTCGGGATAGTCGAGACCGAAATACCGCGCATAGCCCTGGACCATGGCGAAGAAAGTCTCCTGATCGCAGGAATGGAATCCGAGCCAGAGGCCAAAACGGTCGGAAAGCGAGACTTTCTCTTCGACCGCCTCGCCGGGATTGATCGCGCTCGAGCGCTCGTTCTCGATCATGTCGCGCGACAGGAGATGGCGACGGTTCGAGGTCGCATAGAGGACGACATTGTCGGGCCGTCCCTCGATGCCGCCTTCGAGCACCGCTTTCAGGGATTTGTAGCTCGTATCCTGCTGATCGAAAGACAAATCGTCACAGAAGAGGATGCAGCGCCGCGTCGTCTCGCGCAGCAGGCCCAGGAGGTGAGGGAGGGTGGGGATGTCTTCACGGTGGATCTCGACGAGGACAAGGGCGCCCGGCTTCTCGGCATTGATGGCCGCATGCGTGGCCTTGACGAGCGACGACTTGCCCATACCCCGCGCACCCCAGAGCAGTACGTTGTTGGCGGGAAGGCCTTCGGCAAAGCGCCGCGTGTTGTCGAGGAGGATATCGCGCACGCGCTCGATCCCTTGCAGCAGCGACAGGTCGACGCGATTCACGGTTTTGATAGGCTCGAGGAATGCGCGATCGGCGTGCCATACGAAGGCGTCGGCGGCGTCGAAATCATTCTTCGGGGGCGGCGGCGGGGCTTGGCGTTCCAAGGCCGCAGCGATACGCGCCAAGAGCGCCTTGGTTTTCACTTTTTCGATCATTACAGGCCTGTCAGACTGCGGCGGGATCAATGCGGGCGCCATGATAGCGGCGCTGGTTCGTGCCGCAAGGCAGGCGGCGTCCGCCGCCCCCTTGCTTGCGCTTTAAGCCTCCATCCAGTACCAATGCGGCCGCGGCGGGCGCGGTTTTGGCGCCATCGGGAGCCTGCGTTGGGGGAAGGAGTTCAGGATGCTGATTTCGCCGGCATATGCGCAAGCGGCTGGTGGCGGCGGCTCGGACGTGCTGGTACAGATCGCGCCTTTGGCGCTGATCTTCGTCGTCTTTTATTTCTTCCTCATCCGCCCCCAGCAGCAGAAGGCCAAGCAGCAACGCTCCATGTTGGACGCGATCCGGCGCGGCGACCGCGTCGTGACGGGTGGCGGCCTCATCGGCACGGTGGCAAAGGTAGTCAGCAACGAGGAGGTCCTGGTCGATCTCGCCGACAATGTGCGCGTGCGCGTGGTGCGCGCCACCATCGCTCAAGTGCTCGCCAAGACCGAGCCGGTCGCGCAGAAGGATGGCAGGGACGGTAAGGATAAGGATAAAGATAAAGACGAGTCCGCGAAGGAGGGCGAAACTGCATCGGCCGGCGCGTCCGCAGCCGCGACCACGGAGGAGACGCCGATGTGGAAGAAGATGCTGGGGCTGCGCTAGCGTTTCGCTTCAAGGCAGCACATGCTTTACTTTCAGACGTGGAAATTGGTGTTGATTCTGGGCGTGTGTCTGCTCGGGGTGATCTTTGCTCTCCCCAACGCGTTCTCGCCCGACACCGTCGCCAATTGGCCGCGCTTTTTCCCGAGGAAGCAAGTTTCGCTCGGTCTCGATTTGCGCGGCGGCTCGCATCTCCTCCTCGAAGTCGATATGGGCGCGGTCGAAAAGGAGCGTCTTGCGGGGCTCGTTGACGAGATGCGCACCCAGCTTAACGCGGCGAAGATCGGCTATACCGATCTGCGCGCGGAGAGCGCGCGGGTCACCTTCACGGTGCGCGATCAAGACCGCGTCAAGGATGTGCGCGACATCGTCGCCAAGCTCGATCCGGATATCGACCTGCAGACCGGCGCCAATGGCGCGGTCACCTTGACGCCCAACCCGGCCGCTTTGCAGCAACGCCGCATCTCGGCGGTCGATCAGTCGATCGAGATCGTGCGCCGCCGCATCGACGAGACCGGGACCAAGGAGCCGACTATTCAACGCGAGGGCGATGATCGCATCCTCGTGCAGCTGCCGGGGATCGAGAATCCCGAGCATGTAAAGGAGCTGCTCGGCAAGACCGCGAAGATGACATTCCAGCTCGTCGATGTGAATGCCTCGCCCGAAGATGCGCGCGCCGGCAAGCTGCCGCCGGGCGACGTTCTTCTGCCGAGCGATCAGACGCGGAACGGGCAGCCGGCGCAATATTATGTCGTACGTCGCCGCGTCATGGTGAGCGGCGACACGCTCGTCGACGCACAACCGACCTTCCAAAACAATGAGCCGGTGGTCAGCTTCAAATTCGATTCGACCGGCGCGCGCCGATTCGGCGACGCGACCAAGGAGAATGTCGGCAAGCCTTTTGCAATCGTTCTCGACAACAAGGTGATCAGCGCACCGGTGATCAGGGAACCGATCCTTGGCGGCAGCGGCGTCATCTCCGGCAGCTTCACCGTGCAGTCGGCGAACGATCTTGCTCTGCTGCTGCGCGCCGGCGCTTTGCCCGCACCTTTGACCGTTCTCGAAGAGCGCACCGTTGGGCCCGATCTGGGCGCCGATTCGATTCATGCCGGGGCGCTCGCGAGCATCGTCGGCGTCGTGCTCGTGGTCTTCTTCATGGTCATTTTCTACGGCCTTTTCGGGATCTTCGCCGATATCGCGTTGTTCTTTAACCTGTGCATTATGATGGCGGCGCTCTCGCTTTTGGGCGCGACCCTGACCTTGCCCGGTATCGCCGGTATCGCCCTGACCATGGGCATGGCGGTCGATGCCAATGTGCTGATCTACGAACGCATCCGCGAAGAGCTGCGCGGCGGGCGCAGCCTCATCTCGTCGCTGCAGGCGGGATTCGAGCGCGCCTTCGGCACCATTCTCGATAGCCATGTGACGACCCTCGTTGCCGGTGCGCTGATGTTCTGGCTCGGCTCGGGTCCGGTCAAAGGCTTCGCCGTCACCTTGAGCCTTGGGGTCCTGACCTCGCTCTTCTCGGCCATTCTGGTGACGCGCCTTCAGATCGTGACTTGGTTGCGGCGGACCAAGCCCAAGGAAATTCCGATCTGATGCGCCCGCTCATCATCATTCGGAAGATTCCGAACATCAATTTCATGGGGCTGCATAAGCTCGGCTTCGCCTTGTCGCTGATCCTGACCCTCGGCTCGGTGGTGCTCTTTGTCGGTCGCGGCCTCAACTACGGCATCGATTTCAGCGGCGGCACGATCATCGAAGCTCGATCCACCAGTGGTCCCGCCAACCTCGCCGCGATGCGCAGCCAGCTCGACGGGCTGGGGTTGGGCGATGTTTCGCTCCAGGGTTTCGGCACGTCGGACGACGTGCTGATCCGCCTGCAGCGGCAGCCGGGCGATGATGCCGCCCAGGAGCGCGCGGTGCAGCTGGTCAAGCAAAAGCTGGGCGATGCCGTCGAGTACCGGCGCACGGAAGTGGTCGGGCCGAAGGTCGGCAGCGAGCTCATCCGCGCCGGCACGCTCGCGACGATCCTCGCGCTCTTTGCCATCGCCGTCTATGTGTGGTTCCGCTTCGAATGGCAGTTTGGCGTCGGCGCCATGCTGTCGACCTTGCACGATACGGTCACCACAGTCGGGCTCTTCGCGCTCCTGCACATCGAATTCAATCTCACGACCTTGGCCGCGATCCTCACCATCGCCGGCTATTCGATCAACGACACCGTCGTCATCTATGATCGCGTGCGCGAGACGATGCGCAAGCATCGCAGTATGGATTTCGCCACCCTCATCAATAAGAGCCTCAACGAGACCCTGTCGCGTACGATCTTGACCGTAAGCACCACGGCGCTCGCCGTGCTCTCGCTCTTGCTGTTCGGCGGTGAGGTCTTGCGCGGCTTTTCGATCGCGATGCTCTGGGGCATCGTCATCGGCACCTATTCCTCGCTCTTCATCGCGGCGCCGCTGCTTTACTACATCCGTCCGAAACGGGCGGCCGTGGCGAAGGACGCGCCGGGCGAAGCGACCGCCAGCCGGACATCCTGATCTTGGACGTCACCCCGCTAGTCCCCAAAGACCGGCAGGTGATCGAGAGCTACAGCGTCGACGGCTTTCGCGTGAATGGAATTTTCCATCCCGGTGCGCGGATCGTTCTTCCCCAGGCGATCCATGCGTGGTCGGTGGCGGCAATGCGCGACGTGACGGTCGAGAGCCTCGACCCTGTCGTCCGCGCGGGAATGCAGATCCTGCTGCTTGGCTGCGGCGAACGCATGGCCTTGGTTCCGGCGGCACTTCGGCGCGAGCTGCGCGCCCAAGGGATCGTCATCGAGGCGATGGATACCGGCGCGGCATGCCGCACCTTCAATGTCCTCTTGGCTGAGGATCGGCTGGTCGCCGCGGCATTGCTTCCGGCGGCGCAAATTCGTTGATACGGGCCTTGGGGCCTGGCTTTGCAATGATGACGTGGCGCAGATGAAGGGCGCGCCGAGGCGCGCCCTTTCGCGTGTTCAGCGCGCTTTCGACAGATTCTGCGCGACGTAGTCCCAGTTCACCAGATGCGCGAGGAAGGTCTCGACGAAGTCTGGCCGCCGGTTCTGGTAATCGAGATAATAAGCGTGCTCCCACACATCGCAGGTGAGGAGCGCGGTCTGGCCTTGCGAGAGCGGATTGACGGCGTTCGGCGTCTTCACCACCTTGAGCGCGCCGCCGGCGGCGATCAGCCAACCCCAGCCGCTGCCGAATTGGGTGACGCAGGCGTTCTTGAACTCCTCTTTGAATTTGTCATAGCCGCCAAAGGATTTTTGGATCGCCTGGGCGACATCGCCGGAGGGCTGGCCGCCGCCATTCGGCTTCATGCAATTCCAGAAGAAGGTGTGGTTCCAAACCTGCGCTGCGTTGTTGAAGATCCCGGCCTTTGCCTCGTCCTTGGCTGTGGCACGGATAATCTCCTCCAAGGATTGCGACGCCATCGGCGTGTCCTTGACGAGGTTATTGAGATTGGTCACGTAAGCCTGATGATGCTTGCCGTGGTGAAATTCGAGCGTCTTCGCCGAGGTGTGCGGCTCGAGCGCCGTCGTCGGATAGGGGAGGGGCGGGAGTTCGAATGCCATTTTGCCTCTTCTCAATACTGTCATTGCAGGGGCGGGCATGGTGCGGTGACTAGCCCGCAGGGATGCGGAGGATCATCGATCCGCGCGCTCTATCATACTCGTACCCACGGAGTGCGGCAATCATGCGGCTATGCGATACTGCAGTCATGAAAACCCATTGCTCGCGCTGCGGTGCCGCTTTTGTTTGTACGCCCAATGCCGATTGCTGGTGCATGAAGCCGCCCTATCTCCCCATGCCGCGTAGGGATGAAACCTGCCTTTGTCCCGCCTGCTTCGAGCGCGCCATCGCAGCAATGGATTGCGCCGTCGAGCAGACCGGTCCCAAAGGGCGACACCCGCGACAGTGACCGAGGATCACGCTTCGCGCCAATCGGGTTCGGTGCCGTCATCGCTCGGCGCCGGCTTGCGTCGCCATGATCGGGACCGCTTTCAGACGGCGCTGTTCGCGCCGGCCGGGCGGCGCGAGGCGCTCTTTGCACTCTACGCGTTCAATTTCGAGGTCGCGCGAATCCCGGAGGTGACGCGCGAGCCGCTTCTCGGCCGAATTCGCCTGCAATGGTGGCGCGAGGCGATCGCCGAGATTTATGCCGGCGCTCCTCCCCGCCGTCACGAGGTCGTAAAGGGCCTGGCGCAGGCGATCCGCGACCATGCTCTTTCGCTTGCGCATTTCGACGCGCTGCTCGACGCGCGCGAGCTCGATTGGCGGGAGGAGGCGCCGGAGACGCTCCACGCCCTCGAGAGCTATGCGGCGGGCTCATCCGGAAGCCTCGTCCAATTGGTGCTCGAGGCGCTCGACGCACGTGACGAGCCGACCGCCGCGGCCGGACGCGCGGTCGGCATCGCCTATGCGCTCTCGGGCTTGCTTGTCGCCGTGCCCTTCCATGCCCGGATGAGGCGGCTCTACTTGCCCCAGGAGCTGATCGCCGGTGAGGGGCTCGATGTCGCGCGGACCCTTTTCGAATTGAAGCCGGCGCCCGCCCTCGGCGCTATCGCCCGAACGATCGCCGCAGCGGCTCGGCGCCATCTCGACACGGCGCGCCGCCTGCAGCCGCAGACGATGCGCCGTGCGCTTCCGGCGCTCATGTTGGCGATCCCGGCGGCGCAGCGGCTGAAGCTACTCCAACGCGTCGAATACAATCTCTTCGATTCGCGTCTGGCGAGACAGGACCCACGGCAAAGCTGGCGCCTTGCCTGGGCTGCGCTGCGGCAACGGTACTGAGCTATTCCGCTGCCGCGGAGGGCGGCTGCAGCCACGCCTCGACAGCGGCCAGCGCCCGGCGCGCGAGAAGGGGCTTCTTCTCGCCGCGATTGGCGCGGGTGATGGCGCCATCGGGCAAAGGCGGAAACAGCCCGAAATTGATGTTCATCGGCTGAAAGCTTGTGGCATCGGCGCCACCGGTGATGTGGCCGAGCAACGCGCCGAGCGCCGTCGTTGCCGGCGGCAGCCGTGGTGCGGCCCCGTGCTCCTCCGCCGCGGCAAAGCGGCCGGCCAAGAGGCCGATCGCCGCGCTCTCGACATCGCCTTCGACGCCGGTGATCTGGCCGGCAAAGCGCAGATGCGGCAGCGCTTTGAGGCGCAGCGTCTTATCGAGCAGCTTCGGACTGTTGAGGAAGGTATTGCGATGTAGCCCGCCGAGCCGCGCGAACTCGGCTTTCTCGAGACCCGGGATGGTGCGGAAAATCCGCACCTGATCGCCATGGCGCAGCTTCGTCTGGAAGCCGACGAGGTTGTAAAGCGTGCCGAGCGCGTTGTCCTGGCGCAGCTGCACCACCGCATAAGGCCGCCGTTCGTGGCGCGGATCGCGCAGGCCGACCGGCTTCATCGGGCCGTAGCGCAGCGTGTCGACGCCGCGCGCCGCCATCACCTCGATCGGCAGGCAACCATCGAAATAAGGCGTGTCCTTTTCCCAATCGTGGAAGGCCACGGTATCGGCATCGCGCAGCGCCGCGATGAAAGCGAGGTACTGCTCGCGATCGAGCGCGCAATTGATGTAATCGGCGCCGTCGCCTTTGCCGTAGCGCGACTGGCGCCAGGTCTTTTCGGGATCGATGGTATCGGCATGAACGATCGGCGCGATCGCATCGAAGAAAGCGAGCGCCGTCTCGCCGGTCCGTTCCTGAATCGCGGCGGCGAGCGCCGGAGCGGTGAGGGGGCCAGTGGCGATGATGACGCTGCCCCAATCCGCAGGCGGTAAAAGGGCGATCTCCTCGCGCCGGATCTCGATCAAGGGCTCGGCTTCGAGCGCTGCCTCGATCGCAGCCGAGAAGCCGTCGCGGTCGACCGCAAGCGCGCCGCCGGCCGGCAGCCGGTTGGCGTCGGCCGCGCGCAGGATCAGCGAGTTGCAGCGCCGCATCTCCTCATGCAGCAAGCCAACGGCGTTGTTTTCGGCGTCATCCGAGCGCAGCGAGTTGGAGCAGACGAGCTCGGCGAGCCTCGCGGTTTGATGCGCGGCGGTTTGACGTACCGGCCGCATCTCATGGAGCACGACCGGCACGCCGACGCGCGTAAGCTGCCAGGCCGCTTCGCTGCCGGCGAGACCGCCGCCGATGACATGAACGGGACGCATCGGGTTCACGCGCTCGCGCGGATGCGCGCTTCCTCTTCGCGGCGCGCCTTGCTCACCGCGGCCTTGGCGGAATCATTCGCCGTGAACATTTCGAGCGTATCGAGTTCGTCCTCGATCGCCGGCGCAATCGCCCGATCCATATATCGGCGCGCCTCGGGATCGCGACGGATCCGGTGCCGCAGCCGCGCATATTTCCAAACGACGCGCGCCATATGGGCATGCTTGGCGACAAGTTCGACGATATAGCGCGGATAGAACACGAGCGGATTCTCGCGCGGCATGGTCGGGCGCCGATCACGGCGCGATTTGAGCCGGAAATAGCCGCCCTGGAGCGGGTGTACTTTCTCGACGAGGGCGCAGCCATAGAACCACATCAGCAGGAAGAGGGTCTTCCCCGCGCTGATCTTGGTGGCGGCGGCGCGCCGCAACAGCGTCTCGATATGGTCCGGCGAATAGAAGCTTTCCCAGGCGCGCTTGTAGATATTTTCCCACTGCGCCTTCGACATCGCCGGATGCGCAGTCAACACATGCTCGAGATCGTATTTGTTGAGATCGGGGTCCATCGCCACGCCCTTCTTAAAGAGCTTTTGATGGTCCTCCGAGCCGGGCAGGGGCGTGAGGCAGAAGAATTCGAGCAAGTCGAGCGGCAGCTCGCGCTTGATGATCTCGATATCGCGCAAAATGGATTCCGGCGTGTCGGTCGGAAAACCGAGGATATATCCGGCATAGGTCGTGGCGCCGACTTCCTTCCACTGCAAAAGCATCTTGCGATATTCGGTGATGCGATTCTGGCGCTTCTTCGCCCCCAGGAGACTCTCGGGATTGATGCTCTCGAGCCCGATGAAGACGCGCGCCACGCCGGCGCGACCGGCCTTCTCGATGAAGCGCGGAATGCGATGGCAAAGCGTGTCGACCTGGATGACGAATTTGATGTCCATCCCTTCGCCCTCGCGCAGCTGGATGATCCGGTCGAAGATCTCCTCCCAATCCTTGTTGCGCGCGAAATTATCGTCGGTGATGAAGAAGCGATTGACCTTCTGCGCCACGTTGCGGCGAATGATCTGCTCGATATCGTCGGCCGAGCGGCGCCGCGACTTGCGGCCCTGCACATTGATGATGGTGCAGAAGGAGCATTGGAACGGGCAGCCGCGCCCGGCATCGAAGCTCGTCAGACATCCGGTGGTGCGCTGGATGCGTCGCCGCGGCAGGATCGGCACCGGCGCGCCTTCAAGACCTGGTAGATCGTTCATATGGTTGTAAAGCGGCTTCAGCGCGCCTGACCAGGCATCGCGCAGCACCTCATCGAGCCGGCCTTCGGCCTCGCCGGCGAAAAGTGAGATGCCGAGCGCCTGTGCTTCCTGTAGTTCGGGCGACATGCCCGGCAGCATCGCCAAAGTGCCGGAGACGTGAAAGCCGCCGATGCAGACCTGGGTACCGCAAGCGCGCAGGCGCCGCGCGATATCCATGGCGCGCGGGAATTGATTCGTCTGCACGCCCACGAGACCGACCATGCCCTGATCGGCGCAAGCGATGCGCTTCGCAATGCGCTCGGGGCGGATGCGGGTGTTGGTCTCGTCATAGGCGGTGATGGCGATGTCGACGTCGTCGCCCAAGACGCGGCGCTCGGCGCAATCGATCGCAAGCCCATGGAGCGTCGCCAGGGTGTTCGAGGGGATGGCCGAGCGCAGCCACTGGATCACATAGCCGTCGTCGTCGTAATGCGATGGCTTGATCAGCACCAGGGCGAATTTCTTCCGCGCAGCTGCCATACCCTATTTTTTGGCAGCCGGGCCGATTTCGTCAATATCGGCGGAACCTCGCGCCTGGGGTGTCGCCGCATGTCCATTGTGCGTCGCTCGACAGGCTCGGGATGTATAATACCAGAAATGGCATCGAACGCAGGTGCCCGCGGAAAGGTCTTTCCTCATCCCAAGCCTGTCGAGGGATGCAGGATGCTCTTGCAGCGATGTCAGCTCAAGCGCGCTTGAGCTTCTTGC
>CAYMNX010000325.1:0-9207 GCA_964391905.1 uncultured Rhizobiaceae bacterium | reverse complement strand
GGCTGGCCGATGCCGAATTTCTCGAGGGCCAGGCCGGCTTCGTCGCTCACATCGTTCATCGCCCTATCCCATCCTTTGGCTTTATCTATCGGATAGCGGCAAAGGACGGGCGGCTCAAGGGGCGGGTCCGCATGCCTGTCGTGACCATTCCTCCCCCCTTTGTGGTGCCCCGGCAAGGGGCGGTCGAGATGGGAACGGCTACGCCACAATCTGCTCGACCGCGCCGTCGGGTTTGCGGCCTTGGGCGCGATATTGGCCGATCTTCTCGAAGAGCGGCCAGTCGGAGACGGCGTAGAGCACGGCGTCGCTCTTACCCATATTGATGTGGCGGCGCCAGAGGAAGTTGGGCACGACGATGATGTCGTTCTTCTCCCAATCGAAGCGCTTGCCCGCGACCTCGGTCGCGCCTGTGCCTTCCAAGACGATGTAGAAGACATTCGCGGTCTCGCGCTTCCAGCGCGTCTCCTCGCCCGCACGCAGCATCTGCGCCGAATAATCGAGCGTCGGAAAGACCGACGCGCCGGTCGCGGGATTGACGAAGCGGAGCTGGATGCCCTCATAGGGATCGCCCGTTTCGCCGCGCAGCGTGTCGAGCGTCTTCTTCACCTCGGCGCCGCGATAATGGAACATCGGCGTCGTGAGATGGCCGAAGCCGCGCTGATGCTGAACGAAGCTCGGCACGACGCCGCCCAAGCCATAGAGCTCATGCGAATAGCCCGCCGCCTTCTGCGGCGCTTGCGCGCGCGCATTGCTCATCTTCTCGCCGGTGAAGTGATCGTCGAGCCAGTTGCAGTCGAGGAATTCGAGGAGCGGGAAATCGAGAATATCGGCCCAGACCACCGGCGCGCCGTCATCATTGCCGTGATCGTGCCAGGTGCCGTTGGGCGTCAAGATGAGATCGCCGCGCTCGGCGATGCAGCGCTCGCCCTCGATCGTCGTGTAGCCGCCCTTGGCCGAGAGAATGGTGCGGCTCGCATTGGGCGCGTGCACATGGACGGGCGCGACATCGCCCGGATTGTAGATCGAGATGGCGCAGCGGATCGTGCTCGTCACCTGCAAGCGCCCGCC
Organism: uncultured Rhizobiaceae bacterium; assembly: GCA_964391905.1. Classification (GTDB taxonomy): domain Bacteria; phylum Pseudomonadota; class Alphaproteobacteria; order ATCC43930; family CGMCC-115725; genus CAIKMD01. The sequence goes on along the minus strand of CAYMNX010000325.1, from coordinate 8,139 downwards.
GAGGCCGGGGTTGGTCAAGAGAAATTGCTGACGGTCGGCGAACTCGATCGGCGAGACGTCGCTCGTCCGCGCGATCTCGGCGATGCGGTCGAGATAGGGCGAGATCTCGCGCCAGCGCCAACGATGGGCTGTCGCCTTGAGCTGCGCCGTGCCAACCCGCCCGCCCGCGATCGCGCCCGCGACGTCGAGGCCGGTGTCGCGGAACCAGGGCCGCTGCGCCGGCGCATTGGCCTGGGTTCGAAGCCAGATATTGAGGTTACCGGCCTCGGCGTTGAGCCGCTCCATCGCTTCCTTCGCGCCTGCGGGAAGCGGCTTTGTGCGCGATTCAGTCTCGGTGACGGCCATGATCGTTTCCTCCTCGGCCCAGCATAGCGCGGCCGCGGACGGCAACGAAGGGCTTTAGCCGGGCCGCCAATGATGCCATGATGGGTCATTAAAAAGCCGTGCGAAGGGAGACGCCATGAAGTTCCACTGGTTCCACCTCATGCCCTATCCGGAGCTGCCGGAGAACTTCAAGAAAGACTATCGCTCGGTCTGGGTCGATGTCCCGTCAAGCCTCTTCGACCCGAAGGTCGGGCATCGCGCCTATAACGACTATCTCGACGAGCTCGAATATGCGGAGAGCGTCGGCTTCGACGGCATCTGCGTCAACGAACATCACCAGAACGCCTATGGGCTGATGCCCTCGCCGAACCTCATCGCGGCATCGCTCGCGCGCCGCACCAGCCGCGCGAAGCTCATCATCATGGGAAATTCGGTGGCGCTCTACGATCCGCCGACCCGCGTCGCCGAGGAGATGGCGATGATCGACTGCATCTCGGGCGGACGGCTCGTTGCCGGTTTCCCGGTCGGCACGCCCTTCGACACCGTCTATGCCTATGGCAAATCGCCCGCGACCTTGCGCGACAAATATTACGAGGGCTGCAAGCTGGTGCTGCGCGCCTGGACCGAGCCCGAGCCTTTCCCCTTCAACGGCAAATACACGCAGCTGCGCTATGTCAATGTGTGGCCGCGGCCGGTGCAGAAGCCGCATCCGCCGGTCTGGATTCCCGGCGGCGGCAGCGTCGAGACCTGGGATTGGTGCGTCGATAACGACTTCCTCTACGCGAACCTCTCCTATTTCGGCTACATCCAAGGCCAGAAGGTGAATGACGGCTATTGGGCGACGGTCGAGAAGAAGGGCAAGGAGAAGAACCCCTATCGCTGCGGCTTCCTGCAATTCATCGCCGTCGCGGCGAACGACGCCGAGGCGGAGAAGCTTTACGCAGGCCCCGCGACCTATTTCTATTCGCGCTGCCTCCATGTCTACCCGGGTTTCGCGCAGCCGGCCGGCTATACCTCGATTGCGACCATGCGCGCCGGCATCGAGAGCATGGTGGCGCGCGCCGCCAATCGCATGGCCGTCGAGGAGCTGACCTGGAAGGAGATGATCACGCGCGGCTACGTCGTCGCCGGCAGCCCGGAGAGCGTGCGGCAGCAACTCGAGGTGCTCGCCGACAACATGCATGTCGGCCATCTCATGGTGCTGTGCCAATACGGCAACATGTCGAAAGAAGTGACGATGTACAACACGACCCTCTTTGCCAAAGAGGTGATGCCGAAGCTCCGGTACAAATTCAGCGAGTATGAAGACAAATGGTGGCCGACGACGACGCTCGACAAGATCGCCGAGCCGGCGCCGCTCACCGCTGTGGTCTGAGGCGCCAATGCTGACGAGCGAAACCTTGAAGCTGAAGAACGGCCGGAGCTGGCATGTCTATACGGGCGGCGCGGGCGCGCCGCTCTTGTGGCTGCACGGCCTGAGCGGAATTCATACGACCGACCCGCTGGTCGCGGCGCTCGAGAGGAAGCATCGCGTCATCGCCCCCTTGGCGCCGGGCTTCAACGACCTCGCCGAGATCGACGAGATCGGCAACATCCACGAATTGGCGCTCGATTACGACGATCTACTCGATCATCTCGAGCTCGAAGGAACGGTCATCGTCGGCCATTCCTTCGGGGCGATGATCGCAGCCGAGATCGCGGCGCATTTCCCGCGCCGTGCGAAGAAGCTCGTTCTCCTGGCGCCGGTCGGCCTGTGGAACGAGAAATATCCCGGCCGCGACGTCTTTGCCGAGCCCTTTGCCGCGGTCGAATCCTTCCTCTGGCACGACAAGGAGGCACGCGACACCCTCGCGGCGCGGCGCTCCAACGAGGAAGGCCCCGTCAGTCAGGCGGAAAACCTCATCGCGATCGCGCAAAGCCTGACGGCGGTGACGAAATTCGTTTGGCCGCTGCCGGAGAAGGGCTTGCGCAAACGGCTGCCGCGCATTGCGGCCTCGACCCTTGCCGTCTTCGGCGCGGAAGATACGTTCATCTCGCCGCGCTATGCCGAGGATTTCTCGCGCGGATTGCGGCAGTTGCAAACCGCGGTCATCAAAGGCGCGGGCCACATGCTGCCTTATGAGAGGACCGATGAGGTCGTCGGCCTGATCGAGCGGTTCCTCGCCGCATAAGCTGGGACATTGCCGATGACGCGCTGCTTTCTTCTCACCTCCCCCCTTGAGGAGGAGGTCGACAACGCGCCAGCGTTGGCGGGTGGGGGGATAAAGCACCACGGGGCTCGACAATTTCAACAGCTTCCCCCCCCCCAAACCCGCCCCCACAAGGGGGCAGGGAAACACGCCAATCTTCAGCATCGCGTACAAGGGTGATTGATGCCGCTGCATCCGGTCGTCGAGAAAATGCTTGAGGGGATGAGGAACTCGGGCTGGAAGGGCATCGCGCAGGCAACGCCTGCCGAGGCGCGTCAGTTCATGGCGGCGCGCACCGCGCTTTTCGGTGACGGGCCAGAGATCGGCACGGTCGAAGATATCGAGATCCCGACGCGTGCCGGCAAGATCAAGGGCCGCGTGCTGCTGCCGAAGCAAGCGCCCGTTGCGCTGATCGTCTTCTATCATGGCGGCGGCTGGGTCATCGGCGGTATCGATGAGAGCGATATCATCGCGCGCTTCCTCGTTGACAAGACCGGCGCTTGTGTCGTGCTGGTCGATTATCGCCTGGCGCCGGAGCATCCCTTCCCTGCCCCGATCGAGGACAGCTATGACGCGCTTTTATGGTCGGCGCAGGAAGCGGCGAAAATGGGCGTGCCGGTCGTCGTCGCGGGCGACAGCGCCGGCGGCAATCTCGCGACCGTCTGCGCGATCCTCGCGCGCGACAATAAAGGCCCCGAGATCGCGCTGCAGATCATGATGTATCCGGTCTGCGATTGCGACACGGAGACGCAATCCTACAAGGCTTACGGCACCGGGCTGGTCCTGACCGCGGCGGATATGAGCTGGTTCTACGATCACTATCTCGAGGGCGACAAAGCCAAGCGCGCCGATCCGCTGGTCTCGCCCTTGCGCGCATGCGCGCTCAAAGGCTTGCCGCCCGCGCTCATCATGACCGCCGAATATGATGTGCTGCGCGACGAGGCCGAGGCTTACGGCAAGCGGCTTGCAGCTGCTGGCGTCAAGGTCTGGATCAAGCGCTATCAGGGCGTCACCCACGGTTTCGTGCGCATGCAGAATCTTCTGGATGTTGCGCGTCGCAGCATGGACGACATCGCCGCGGTGATGGCGGAAATTGTCGGCAAGACGCGATGACGCGCGCGGCCGAGCGCGAAGTTTTCGATTACATCGTCGTCGGCGGTGGGTCCGCGGGCTGCGTGCTCGCGTCGCGGCTCAGCGAGAAGCCCGAGACGCGCGTGCTGCTGCTCGAAGAAGGCCCGCACGACATGACGATGTGGGTCAAGGTGCCGGTCGGCACCTTCAAGCTTCTCGGCACCGAGCGCAGCTTCGTCTTCAAGACCGAGCCCGAACCCGCCGCCAAGGGGCGCAGCCTCGTCGTGCCGCAAGGCCGCATGCTGGGTGGCGGCAGCTCGATCAATGGCATGGTCTATATCCGCGGTCAGCGCGAGGATTATGACGCGTGGCGCGCCCTCGGCTGCACCGGCTGGGGCTTCGACGAGGTGCTGCCCTTTTTCAAGAAATGCGAAAGCAATTCTCGCCTCGCGGGGCCGCTCCACGGCACCGACGGGCCGCTCAAAGTCACCGACATGCCCCATCGGCACGCGCTGAGCGAGGCCTGCATCCGCGCAACGCAAGAGACGAGCGCCTTCCTCAATCATGACATTCCCTACAATCACGATTTCAACGGCGCGAGCCAGGAAGGCGTCGGCTTCTATCAGGTGACGCAGCATGGCGGCGAGCGCGGCAGCACGGCGCGCTATTACCTGCGCGATAGCAACGCGGTACGGCGGCCGAATCTCTGCGTCAAGCACGATGCGCTCGTCAGCCGCGTGCTCTTCGAGGGCCGGCGCGCCACCGGCGTCTCCTATCGGCGAGGGGGCGGCGTCGAGATCGAAGCAAGTGCGCGGCACGAGGTGATCCTCGCGGCCGGCGCCTTCGGCACGCCGAAGATCCTGATGCTCTCCGGTATTGGGCCGGCCGCGCATCTCAAGGGGCATGGCATCGATGTGCTGGCCGATCGCGCCGAGGTGGGCGCCAACTTCCAGGACCATCTTTCGGTGCCGGTCTGGGGCCGTCTCAAGGAGCCGGTCGGGCTCTTGGGCCATGAGCGCGGCGTCAAGGGCTTCAAGCATTTCCTCGAATGGATGCTCTTCCGCAAAGGGCTTCTCACCTCGAACATCGTCGAGAGCGGCGGCTTCTTCGATCTCGACGGCGATGGCAGGCCCGACGTGCAATTCCATTTCATGCCGCTCATTCGCGGCGAGACGCAGCAGAAGACGCCGCTGGTCCATGGCGTGACGGTGCAGCCCAATCTGCTCGAATGCAAATCACGCGGGACGATCACGCTGCGCTCGCGCAACCCGGCCGATCTTCCCGTCTTCCACGGCAACTACCTGTCCCATCCCGAAGACGTCGCAACCTTGCTGCGCGGCGTGCGCTTTGCCCGGCGCATCTTGAAGGCGCCCTCGCTCGCAAAGCTTCTCGCCGAGGAGCTTCTGCCCGGCGAAGCGACGCCGGACGAGGATGCCGCGCTCGAAGAGCATATCCGGGCGACGGCGAAGACCGTGTTTCATCCGACTTCCACCTGCCGCATGGGCAGCGATGCCGGCGCGGTGGTCGATCCAAGGCTGAAGCTCAAGGGCTTCGAGGGTATCCGCATCGCGGACGCCTCGATCATGCCGACCATCGTGCGCGGCAACACCAACGCGCCGACCATCATGATCGCCGAGCGCTGCGCCGATTTCATCGCCCGCGGGACGTAATCATCTAAAGAAAACCACAAGGCACCAAGGCACAAAAGACTCACCACGGAGGAACGGAGAACAGGGGGGCGTAGCGCTTCGACCAAAGATCGGGCCTTTAGGGCTGTTTCGTAACCGTTCTTTTTCTCTGTGCCCGCCGTGCCTCCGTGGTGTATTGCATTGGTCGCAGGATGCGTTGTTTTCCTTCGTGTCCTGGCGCCTTGGTGATTCGTTCGAAGGAGGATCTGTGCCCGCACCCAATCGGATCGACACGCATCACCATATCTTTCCGCCGAAATGGCTCGCCGAGGAGCGCGAGCGCATCCTCTCCGACGCGCAGGCCGTGCCGCGCGAGCAGCTCCTCGCCTGGTCGCCGGCCGCGGCGATCGAGGCGATGGATGAGGCCGGCACCGCGACCGCGATCGTCTCGATCTCCACGCCCGGCGTCTCGTTCGGCAATCAGGAGCAGAGCCGGCGCCTCGCCCGCATCTGCAACGAATTCGGCGCCGAGCTCGCGCGCGACCACAAGGGCCGCTTCGGTATGTTCGCGATCCTGCCGCTTGTCGATGTCGAGGGGAGCCTCAAGGAAATCGAATACGCGCTCGATGTGCTGAAGCTCGACGGCATCGGGCTCATGACGAGCTATGGCGATGTCTGGCCCGGCAACAAGAAATTCGCGCCCGTCTTCGACGAGCTCAACCGGCGCAAGGCGATCGTCTATTTCCACCCGACCGCCCCCACCTGCTGCACGCATCTGGTGCCCGGCATCGCCTCGGCGGTGATCGAGTTCCTGACCGATTCGACGCGCTGCATCACGGATCTCCTCTACAGCGGCACCTTTACGCGCTGCCCCGATATCCGCTTCATCTTCTCGCATGGCGGCGGCAGTCTGCCGATGCTGGCAGGCCGCATCGCCGGCGCGGTCGAGCGGCCGCGGATGAAAGAGGTGAAAGCGATGCTGAAGAACGGCGTGATGCACGAGCTCAAAAAGCTCCATTACGATGTCGCGAGCGTCACCTCGAGCCAGATTTCGATGAATGCGCTTTTGGCGCTGGCGCCCTTGACGCAGATCCTCTTCGGCTCCGACTACCCCTTCTGCGGCATCGATCAATTCGCCAGCGAATTGGCAAAGCTCGATCTGACGCCCGCGCAGATGAAGGCGATCGAGCGCGAGAACGGGTTGCGTCTTTTCCCAAAATATGCGTGAGCGCCATGGCTGACGAAAAGCTTCCGCCCATCCGCCGCGTCATCACCGGCCATGACCAACATGGCATCGCCAAGGTGCTGTGGGAGGATCACGCGAGCAATGCGAAGTCGGGGCGCCACGGCTCGGTCTCGACCCTCGTGTGGTCGAGCGACACCATGCCGATCGATATCGGCATCGGCGAGAAAATCGAGGATATGGGTGCGCGCATTCTCGGCACCGCGCCGCCGCCCCATGGCACGCGCTTCTGCGTCATCGATTTTCCGCCGGGCCGTCCCGGCGCCATGCACCGCACGGAGACGCTCGATTATGTGATCGTGCTTCACGGCGAAATCGAGATGGACATGGATCAATCGACCGTGAAATTGAAAGCCGGCGACATTCTTATCCAGCGCGGCACCAACCATGCCTGGGTCAATCGCAGCGACAAGCCGGCGCGCGTCGCCTTCGTGCTGATCGACGCGCAGCCGCTCGGCATCGGCCATCCGGTCACCGGAACAGCAAGCCCGCGGTAATAAAAGTGAACCACAAAGACACAGAGACGCGAAGGAAACCGCATTTCGTGTCTTTGAGTCTTGGTGGTTGCTCATATTCCTGATAACGGTGTCGCCAATCAGGAGGAGGAATCATGCGGATCCTGGCCTTGATCGGCATTCTCGCGATCGCCGCGGTCATTGCCGCGGCGGTCTATTTCTTCGGCGGCTATTACAATGTCGCCGCGGCGGAGCCCGATAACGCCGTGGTCGCTTGGGCGCTCGCGCGTGTCCGCACCGCCTCGATCACGCACCACGCGACCGTAACGCCGCCATTCTCGCTCGACGATCCCGCCCAGGTGCAGGCCGGGGCGCGCGCTTTCGCCGCCCAGGGCTGTGCCAATTGTCACGGCGCGCCCGGTGTCAATTGGGCGAAATTCTCCGAAGGCCTGCGTCCCGATCCACCCGACCTTAAGGACGCCGCAAATGGGCTCGATCCGCGCGAGATCTTCTGGGTCGTCAAGAACGGCATCAACATGACGGGGATGCCGAGCTTTTCCCGTGCCGGCGCGTCGGACGAGGATATCTGGAAGATCGCCGCCTTCATCAAGAAGCTGCCGATCATATCGGAAGCGGATTACAAGGCATGGACGGCCACGCCGGCGGCGGCACCTGCCCCCGCGGCGCCAGCACCGAGTAGCACGCAGCCGTAAGAAGACGCGGAACCACAAAGACGCGAAGGCATCAAGATAAAGATCTGCCACGGAGGCGGCGAATACGGAGAGCAAGCGCTTCGGCTGAAGATTGGAGATTTTGAGCCGCCGCTTGGAAGTCCTTTTCTTCTTCTCGGTGTCCTCCGTGTCTCCGTGGTGCAATTCACTGCCCATAAATGCGCTATTTTCCTTTGTGTCTTCGTGCCTTGGTGGTTCTCTATGAATGTTGCCAATGCGAGGGAGGAGATTCATGGAAAAGGAATTCATCAACCCGCCGGAGCTCTATAAGCATCCGGCCTATTCCCGCGTCATCACGGTAAAAGGACCGTGCAAATTCATTTTCATCGCCGGGCAAACGCCGTCCGGCGACAATTACGAGCCGGTCGCGAAGGGCGACTACAAGAAGCAATACGAGCGCGTGATCGAGGGGCTGACGATTCAGCTGAAAGCCGCGGGCGCGACCTGGGACGATGTCGTGGTGCGCCGCGTCTTCACCCTCGATGTCGACGCGCTGCA